>JAGBZE010000162.1 GCA_017628435.1 Akkermansia sp. | reverse complement strand
TGCTAAGCTTTCTGCAGCGCTGGATGATTTAATCTGTTTCAAGTATGTATAAAGACTGATATATAAATCTATGTATTGTTCTGTGAGGTTTGTATGCTGAATGATGTTGGTTTTATGAGGATTAACGAGAAGTTCGTATGTATTGATTTGATGGTATTCTATTGGGTAAAATATAAAAGAGATAGAAAATAGTGTATTTTGAATCATACTGGCTCTCCTAATAAGTGGTGGATTTGAGTTTAACTTCCCGGCACCGAATTCGCAACAAAAAATTGCGAAAAGTGCAGATTTTCTAATAAATAGACGCTCTCGGCGGGCATTTTGTTGCGAGTTTCCTGCATTTTTGTTGCCGATGGCGTGAAAACGCATTTATTTTACAAAATGCGTCTCCCGGATGACGCCGAGGGGGAGTTTGGTGCAGAGCAGGAGAAGCTCCAGCCGTTTGGGGGTGGTCAGGGCGGCTGCCAGGTCGTTAAAGGCCTGCGGGCAATAGTCCGGGTGCTTATGGCGTAGCTGTGCCAGCTGCTTGATGGCTTGGGGATATTCCTCCCGGTGAATGTGGCGGATGATACTGTCTATTTTTTCAGCATCGGGGGCGCTGTTGATGTAGGCATGCCTGCGGATGAGCAGTTCACGAAAGCGATTCATCTCTTCTTCGCTGAGCTCTTCGGCCTTGTTTCGGTAGGCGTGGAGCTGCTGCACCATTTCGTGCGGCATGTCTTGGGTACGGTAGCTTATGGAGCCATAGACCCCGTCACCATCCCAATGGCTGATTACATTGCACCAGCGCCGCTGATTCATAAAGGGCTCCCAATAAGTCAACAGGGTACGGATGAGCTCCGCTTCCCGGGCCGAGTCCCCTTTTCGGCTCTCCTTTTCCAATTCGGTGAGCAATTTATCAAACATACCCAGCTCGGCATATCTCTGCCAGAGCTGCGCAACATCGCCCTGCTCTTGGGCTGGGAGCGGGGGGCAGCACAGCAGCATGGCTACAATGGTAAAAAGTTTACATAATGGGGGCTTGGTCATAACTAAGCGTGTATCTGTTACGGGGCATTATAGCAATTCCCGCCCCTCTGTTCAAGCGTGGAGGGCATGTTATTGCTCGTTTCCTGCATTTTTGTTGCCGATGGCGCAAAGACCGGGCTGCAAGGAGAGGATTTGCTCGAAGTGGAGCCCTTGGTCTGCCGGGTGCGGGTCATGGTCTTGCGAGTGGTGTTTTGTGCGTTGGTTACAGTTCGGCCAGAATCTTGAGGAACTCGCTCATGGGGTACGCCCCGGTCATGCTGATATCCTTGTCCTGGAACACGGGGAGGTAGCGATACCCCGGCTCGGCTTGTTCCTGCCACGCTCTACCCAAGTGCAGCCTGGCCAGTGTCTCCGATCTGCCTTTCACCGCAGTGCGTATATCGCGTTGGTCGTACAAAGAAAGCGAGCTGCCCATCTGCAACTAGTCAGCTCGCAGAGAAGAGTCCAAAATGAATCTGAGGAATATTTGAAAGGTTGCGGATAGCTTTGATGGATTTACGATCCCTCAGATTGCGTTCAAGGGGTATATGAGTGGTGTTTCATAATTCCAGCGCTTCGCATTCTCGTGTCTGTGCGGGTATCGATTTTTCGAAGCTTCGCTCGAATAGGTTCAGCCGCTTCTCAAAAATATCCCGCAGCTGCTCGAAGTCCATCAGGGTGGTGATATCCGCGCCACCACCGCCGCCACAGCTCCGGGAATCTTCTGTGCTCAGCCACTTATTATCCCCAATGGAGTAATATCGGCACCAGCTCGAGGGGTAGCCATTATAAACCGTAATATCGGCGGCGAGGATTCCATCCTCGCTTAATGCCAGGCCAATGACCACGTCCGGATTATTCGTTTTCAGAATCAGATTGTCCAGATACCATATCCGCTGATAGGCGAACAGGCTGTTGGCTATGTTTATCCATCGAAAAGAACTATAGGAATAGTGTTCGCATTTATGCGGAATCAACAGAATAACAAGGAATAGAACAAGGATGGTGTATAACTTTCGCATGGTAATCCGAACCTGGTGAATGAACTTGCGCGGCGCATTAGCCCGCCGGCCTTGCCGGGGTATTCCCATATAGCACGCTGGGGAGATTGTCGGCTGCCTGATTGCTCATCCAGGGCAGCGATTTCAGCCAATCCAGAAACTCCCTGTCTTCTGGGGTGAGGCTGCGGTAGTTGGAACCATCGTGGATGATGTCTGCGTGGAAGGAGAAATGCAGTTGCTGAGCAGGGAAATGCAGGGAGATGCTGCCCGGCGCGTAGGTGACCATGGTGGCATAGTAAAGTTTTCCATTGTTGTATTCAATCCAGTCACGCAGTTCGCGGGGGTAGGGGGTGTTTTCCGGGAACTGGTATGCATTGTCTATGTCTCCAGACTGGTGATAGGAGAAGGCAAGAACCGGCCCTTTTTCCTCTACAGAGGGGAAGCTGCAGGCATTCAGCACAGCCACCGCTGCAAGCCAGAGGGCCGTGGAAGCAAGGATTCTGGGGATGGGGAACATGGGCATAATCAGGCGTGTATCTGTTCGCAGTGGCGTCATTACATTAAACTTTCAACCAGCAATATGGGAACACTGTAAATCAGCGCGCCGGCACCTAAAAGGGTGTAGAGCGTGATATTGCCTGCCAGGGTGAGCGGAATGTCTACGCCATACGATACCAGAGCCACCAGGGGAGTGCGGGCGTAATTGCCGACTGTGCGGACTTCCGGGACGAAATTGACAGGCTCATTGAAATTCATGAGCTCTGCTTTGTCGGCACTCAGGGGGCGGTAATGGGGCAGGTATTGCTCCGGCACAAAGTGCTGTATACCCTCAGGGCTGTCAATACGGATGGCTCGGGTATAGTCGAAATGCTCAGATGCGATGATTTCGTTATCATCCATTGCCAGAACATAGCGCGTTGGCTGAGGTGTTTTCATATCCCTTGGCAGTTCACCATACTCATCATGGGTGCACATGTGGCCAAACTGGCCGCCAATTACAGAAATGTCGAGACTCTGGTAGCGCACCTCACATTCAACGTAGCGTTTCCCATCGAGCATGTAGTACTGGAAATCGTGGGCTTCCGGAACGGCCTTGCCGATGGTGTCCAGCTTTGCACCCAGATTAAAGCTGATGCATCCAGTGCTCAACAGCGCAACGGCGATGCACGTTATCCACTGCGCCAGAACAAACATTGGAACACGTATGCGATTCATCATCGGTATTGTCTGATTATTGCCCGGAAAGGAGTTCCTGCAGCATTGCCTGCTCCTGCTCTGAGAGTTCATCTGCCGGTGCCAGCGTGGCGCCGTGTTGGTGCAGCAGGTGGATGAGGTCTCTTGCTTCTGCCTGCTCCGTTTCCTGGCGGGTCGTGTATTGTTTCAGTGCCAGGGCTAGCACGGATTTCTGGCAGCTGTCCGGCCCGGGGGGCAGCAGGTTCGGGTCTGTGCCTGCCTCCAGCAGCAGGCGCGCCAGCTCCAGCTTATCGCGCATGGGCAATTTCTCGAAGTGCATCAGGACCTGCAGCGTTGTATTAGCTTGTTCCTGATAGCAGATTTCGTGCTTCATCGAAGGCTCTTTAAGCAGCTCTCGAAGAGCGGCCTGCATGTTTTCCAGGCACAGGAGGCTGCGTATCAGATGCCGGGATTTCGGGGAAGGGGTGTATCCATGGCGAAGGGCCCACTGTGCGGCTTCGGGGAAACCTGACACCGTAGCTACTAAGATGGCATCACACACGCTCTTTTCCAGATGCGGCTGCCCTAGCTGTGGACCGAAGGGCTGAAGTGCCTCCAGCTGCCGGAGATACTCTTCCGGAGATTTCTCTTTCAGCGCATTTTTTTTATGCTCAATGAGGTAGTGCTCTGCCGAAAGGGCCTCGATGACCAGCGTGCGGGGGTGTGCCGCCGTGGGCATGAGCGATTCATACTCACGGTTCACGTCTGCACCGCGTTTCAACAGCTCCAGAAATAAAGCCGGCTTCTGCAGACGCAGCGCCCAGGCTGCCAGGGGTTCGCTCATGCTGGTAAGAATATCTCCCTTTCCGGTGCTCATGGTCTCGTGCAAGGCCTGCCGAACCGGTGCGACAAACTCCTTGTAGTTAAGAGCCGCAGATAGGGCGTTGTGCTTGCCCAGCCAGTCGTTCAGAATCGGCACCAGAGGATGCTTCCTATCCTCCTCCCAATAAAGAGCAGGTATGATGGCGAGCCTGGTATTGCTGCGCAATTCTCTATCCATAGCCAGCAAATCTGCTTGTTGCTGCTTGCTCCAGCTTTCGTGGCAGGCGGGCGGCTCAGACTTTCGCCAACCGAAAATATATGCATTTATCCCCGATAGTGCACCATATACATCATGCGGAAACTCGCTCGGCTTCGGTCTTGCACAGCTCTTCGAGGGTTTGGGAAACCTTGACGGTGCGCTCGCAGA
>JAGBZE010000161.1 GCA_017628435.1 Akkermansia sp. | reverse complement strand
CTGACAATAGAAGAAAATGCGCTATGGCTAATCAAATCGTTGACAAGCTGCGCACATAATGGTAGGTTGCTGTACGGAGATTGGTTCATTTTTTTTAGCACCGTCAGTTTAGTAGCTGGCACCCCAGAACTCAATCTCCATGTTTGTTTTCTTTTTTCTTCTTAGTTTTGCTTCTCTTCCCCCGGCTTTCTTTAGAACGCTTTTTGGACAGCTATGCCCGGAGGCCGCATGTCTCCGGGCTTTTTTATTGACGGATACCACACATGCTGGTAGACTAGGGACGCACCTCATGAAAAACGGCAGATTGAAAGTATTGCTAGGCTGTTATGCCTGTGACCCGGGGTATGGTTCTGAGCCGGGTATGGGCTGGAACTTCGTAAGCAATATAGCCAAACACCACGATGTGCACGCCATCGTGGAAAAGGGTGAGTTCGAGGAAACCCTGACCCGCTATGCAGCTGAGCACCCCGAGGCGGTGCAGAACATTACCTTCCACTTCGTGCCGCGCACACACCACGATACATTGCGCAAAATATGGCCGCCCAGCTATTACTGGTTCTACCGGGTCTGGCACCGCAAGGCCTATAAACTGGCCGTAGAGCTGGACAAGAAGGAAAATTTTGATATTGTTCACCAGGTAACCATCTCCGGTTTTCGTGAGCCCGGCTTCCTGTGGAAGCTCGGCAAGCCCTTTATCTGGGGGCCCCTTGGCGGCTTTACGGACACCCCCTGGTGCCTGCTCCGCTGCCTAGGTATAAGCGGCGCGCTTCATTTCGGCATTCGGAACATCCTCAACGGTATCCAGAAGCGTTGGGGTCTCTCAGCACGGGCGGCGGCCAGGCACTCCGCCGCTATCCTGACCAGCACAACCAAAGCAGTTGAGGAAATCCGCCGCTTCTGGGGCCGCGAGGCCGTACTCATGAACGAAGTGGGGCTGGAAACCGGCCACCAGCAATACAGCAGCCCGCCCCACGAGGCCGGCACACCGCTGCGCATCTGCTGGGCTGGCGAACATATCCCCCGCAAGGCACTGGATTTGCTGCTGCATGCCCTGCCCTTGTGCAAAGAGAAAATGGAGCTGCACGTGCTCAGCAAAGGCCCCCGCATGGAGGCATGGAAACAGCTGGCACACAAGCTTGGGCTGGACGATGTTGTCACCTTCCACGGTTTCGTGCCCCGGGATGAAGCCTTCCGCATCATGAGCAGCAGCCATGTATTCTGCATCACCAGCGTGCGCGAAGACACATCCACTGTGGTATTTGAGGCCTTCCGCTACGGGCTGCCCATCATCGCGCTCGACCACTGCGGCTTCTCCAGCGTCATCAATGAGACGTGCGGCATCAAGATTCCCATCAACTCCCACGCTCAGGTCATTGCAGATTACGCCAGTCACCTGGATTACCTTGCCACCCATGAGGAGGAGCGCAGCAGGCTCTCTGCCGGCGCCCAGGAGCGCTGCAAGCAGTACACCTGGGAGGCCAAGATGCAGGCGCTGAACACCCTGTATCAGGAAGCTGTTTCCAAATAATTTTCCTACTTTATCTACAGGGTAACACGGAAGCTCCCACTTGCAGGCATGATGCTGTACGGCGATTCAGGCAAATAACTCAGGGCTCAGACGAAACAGTCCGCATGCCCCAGTGGGCTGTGGGGCATTGAATCGCCCGCTCCTCCCGCGTTTCTCCACCAGGCATGTAGATAGAATAGGAATGCGGCGCCTCGCAACGCGCATCAGCAATACGCCTCAGCAGGTTATTGACCCGGTAGGCAACCCCGTGGCGGCCGGAAACATACCAGGGCAGAGCCTTCATCTCATTATCCCACTCCCGCTGGGAGCGGTCCGTCCACGCCAGGTTATCCCCGGTAACAGTGAACGAGCTGGTAAACAGCCCCGGCTGCACGCAGAAACGAAGCTTGCTGTTCACTATATCCCGGTAAAACACCAGATCCGCCAGGGCGCGATACCGCGTATCAAAGCGGATTCCATGGCGCCGGAAGGCATCTGCCTTGTGGAAGCAGGAACAGGTGATAATCTCACACACCGTCTGGCTGCGCCAGCGCGCCGGTTGCACCGGGCGGCGGTGGCAGATGTAGCGACTTTCCGCATCTACGATAACGTAGGTACCCAGCACGATTTCTGCCCGCGCATGTGTCTCAAACGCCGCAGCAACGCCTTTCAGCGCTCCGGGCAGGTATTGCTCATCACTGTTCAGATGCGCCGTCACAGAGGCATCTGAGGGCATTTTCTCCCACGCGAGGTTAATGGCATCATACATCCCGGCATCCTTGGCACTTTCATAGGTGAACGTATAGCCGGGAATATCCTGATGCGCGCGTTGCCAGTCCGCCAGCCAGGCAGGCGTTCCATCGGCCGAGCCGCCATCCTGCACATGGTGGTGCACCTCCACCCCCTCCCCTGCCTGATCTTCAACCGAGCGTATACAACGCTGCAACCAGGATAAAGCATTAAACGTAGGGGTGACTATATAGAACTTCATACGCGTGGCATCAGTATACTTTTTTCCACACAGATAAGCAAGATGAAAACCCGCCGGAGACTAATCTCCGGCGGGGTTCTAAGACGCTAATGGTACAAATGACCAGCTATCAGGCGAACACACCCACAGCCTCAGCGGCGCAGGCAATCATGTAGTCGCGGTTAAGCTTGGCGATGTTATCCACGGAGATACCCTTCGGGCAAGCGGCTTCGCACTCGTACTGGTTGGTGCAGTTACCGAAACCAAGGGCATCCATCTGGCGAACCATGGCAAGAACGCGCTTGTTCTTCTCCGGCTGGCCCTGGGGCAGCAGGTTCAGGTGAGCGGCCTTGGCAGAAGTGAAGAGCATAGCGGAGCTGTTCTTGCAGCTGGCCACGCAGGCACCGCAGCCCACGCATGCAGCGGCGTCGAAAGCGGCATCAGCCGTCTTCTTGCGCACCGGCATGTTGTTGGCGTTCGGGGCAGAACCCGTGCGGATGTCCACGAAACCACCGGCAGCGATGATGTTGTCCAGAGCGGTACGGTCCACCATGAGGTCGCGCAGCAGCGGGAAAGCCTGGGCGCGGAAGGGTTCGATCCAGATGGTGTCACCATCCTTGAACTGGCGCATGTGCAGCTGGCAGGTGGTCACCTTCTTGCCGCCGTGCGGCACACCGTTGATGGTGAGGGAGCACATACCGCAGATACCTTCGCGGCAGTCGTGGTCGAACACGATGGGTTCCTTGCCCTCGTGCACGAGCTCCTCGTTCACGATGTCAAGCATCTCAAGGAAAGAAGCCTCATCCGGGATGTTCTTAGCCTTGTAAGTTTCAATGCGGCCCTGAGCCTGAGCATTCTCCTGGCGCCAGACCTTGAGCGTAAGATTGAGATTAGCCATAATTATATAATCTTAAAAGGTTGGAATGAGGTTATCTTTACTTGTAGGAACGGATGGCCAGGTGCACAGTGTCGAATGTGAGCGGCTCCTTGTGCAGCACAGGCAGTTCGTCCGTGCCCTTGTATTCCCAGCAGGCAACGTAGGCGAAGTTCTCGTCGTCGCGCTTGGCTTCACCGTCGGCCAGCTGGTGCTCAAGACGGAAGTGAGCGCCGCAGGATTCCTCACGGTTCAGAGCGTCGTAGCAGAGCACCTCGGCGAAGTCGAGGAATGCAGCCACGCGCCAGGCCTTCTCGAGTTCCTGGTTCACACCTTCGGTGCTGCCCACAACCTTCACGTTGGTCCAGAATTCCTCGCGGATGGCGGGAATCTTCTCGATGGCGTCCATGAGGGATTCCTTGGTGCGGCCCATGCCTACGTCCTCCCACACAAGCTTGCCCAGCTCGCGGTGGATTTCGTCGGGGCTCTTGGTACCCTGCACGTCCATCATCTTCTTGATACGGGCCTTCACTGCGTCCTCAGCCTCCTTGAATTCGGGGGCGGCGGTGGTGATGCTGCCGGGCTTCTGCGTGGTGAG
>JAGBZE010000160.1 GCA_017628435.1 Akkermansia sp. | reverse complement strand
TGGCAACCGCGGGGCTTCTTTTATCACTATACGTTCGGAGAAATCTACCATGTCTGATACCAATGGTTATCCCGCCGCGCCGGAAGGCAGCGTGCGACTTAATAAATTTCTAGCCATGTGCGGGTACGAAAGCCGCCGCACGGCCGACCGTCTCATAGCGGAGGGGCGAGTGGAAGTGAATGGCAAGTCCGTGGACACCCCTGGTCTGCGCGTTATGCCCAGCGATTTTGTGCGAGTGGACGGCCGCCGCGCCGTACCTCAGGAAGAAGTGGTTATCCTGCTTAATAAGCCGCGTGGTTTTGTATGCAGCCGCGAGGCTCAGGGAGCCATCGGCACCGTATATGACCTGCTGCCGGCCAAGTACCGCCACGCCAACTACGTGGGCCGACTGGACACCGACAGCGAGGGTCTGATCATCTTCACGAACAATGGCAGCATGAACCAGAACCTGGCCCACCCCAGCGGTGGCATCGAGAAGGAATACTGGGTAACGCTTGACCAGGCATTCGACAGCAGCGTGCTCATTCAGCTGCTCAAGGGCGTGCGCATTCCTGAAGGCCAGGCCAAAGCCAAGTACGTGTCCCGACTTTCTGCCCGCCGCGCCTGCGTGGTGCTGGAACAGGGGCTCAAGCGCCAGGTTCGCCAGATGTTTGCCTGCCTTGGCCTTCGCGTCAAGAAGCTGGTGCGCGTGCGTATCGGCTCTCTTTGGGGTGGCGATCTGGAGCCCGGCCACTGCCAGCTCATGACCGCTGAGCAGATAGCCCAGGCCGGCACCAATCCGCGACGCCGCAAGGGTCTTGTAGGCGCCAAGCAGGTATTCAAACCACGCACCACACCCGCCGCCAGCAAGCAAGAGGTTGAGGATGACGACGATAACTACGTCTTCAACCCCGCTGACTTCGAAACCGAGGAAGAAGCCCTGGGTATTGCTACCAAGTTCAACGAAGGCGAGGCCTTTGAGCCCGAGCGCGAAGATGGGCGCCGTCCTTTCGGGCGCGCTCCCCGCAACCGCCGCGAGGATTCTCGCGGGTTCGGCGACCGCAAGCCTTTCGGCGAGCGTCGTTCTTTCGGGGACCGCAAGCCCTTCGGTGAGCGCCGTTCCTTCGATGGCGAGCGTAAGTCCTTCGGCGAGCGTCGCTCCTTCGATGGCGAGCGTAAATCCTTCGGTGACCGCAAACCCTTCGGCGAGCGTCGCTCCTTCGATGGTGACCGCAAACCCTTCGGCGAGCGTCGTTCTTTCGGCGAGCGTCGCTCCTTCGATGGTGACCGCAAGTCCTTCGGTGACCGCAAGTCCTTCGGTGACCGCAAACCCTTCGGCGACCGCAAGCCTTTCGGTGAGCGCCGCAGCTTTGGCGACCGCAAGCCGTCTTTCGGCGGGCGCAAGCCGTTCAACCGTAATGGAGGAGGCCGCAGCTCCGGCGGCTTCCGCCGCGGTGAGTAAACCACACCTTTTTCACCCGGTGCTGATAGTCTATGTCAGCACCGGGTTTTCTTTTCAACCAGTCGCAGAAATCTCTGTCAAACCCACACGTGCATGAAAACAACTCTTCTTCTCACCGTCCTGCTTGCCCTGCCCTTGCTTGCAGAGCCCACTACGCCGGATTCCTATTCCTGCAACGATGAGCGCATGGAGCAGAGCGTAGCAGAACTTAAGGAAGCTGCAGAAAAGGGAGATGCCTATTCGCAGCGCCAGCTCTACCTGCGCTATGCCCTCAAGGGGCACGCCACCCAGGCTGCAGCCTGGGCAGACCGTCTCATCGCCAATCTGACGGAAAAAGGCACAGACGGAGACCAGAAAGCCATGTGGATGCTGGCGAGGCTCTTCATGACCGGGGATGACGTCATTCCGGCAGACCTGGCTCGCAGTATCGAGTGGTTTAACAGGCTGTCAGCCACAGGCGAACCCTCCGCAGCCTTCATCCTGGGTGACTTGTACACTAAACAGAACACCCCGGAAGCGGCTGCCTCCGCCTATGCCAAAGCTTACCATATATACAGCAACCAAGCCGAAGCAGAAGACTCCGAATCCCTCTACTGGCAGGGCTACATGGAATTGAACGGACTCGGCTGCACCCAGCAGGCTGAAGCCGGCATCAACAACCTCGAAACCGCAGCCAGTCGTGGCATCCTGGCCGCCGCCTACCAGCTTTTCAAGGTGTATACCCAGGGAATCGGCACTGCGGCAAACGCACAAAAAGCGCTCACCTACGCCACTCAGCTGGCAGATCAGGGCAAGGATGCCCAGATGGCCTATGTAGTGGCCGACGCCTACCTAAAAGGGAAAGGCGTAGAAATGGATACCGCCAAGGGTATGCAATATCTGGAAAAAGCGGTGGCCGGTCAGGTGCCGGCAGCTCTTTACCACCGAGGCTGGCTCTTCCAGGAGGAGGGAAAACATCAGGACGCCCTGCGCTTCTACCGGGCCGCAGCCCAGCAGGGCCACGCCGATGCCGCTGTGAAGGCAGGTTCTATGCTCATCTTTGGAGAGGGCGTTGCGGAAGATTCCGCAGAGGGTCTCAAAATTCTACAGTATGCAGATTCCATCCTTGAAAGTCCTTTTGCACCCTATGAGCTGGGACGCTACTACGACAGAGTGGGCGAGAGTGCTCTGGCAGATGAATACTACATCACCGCCAGCACCCGTGGTTACCCTGCAGCCATGGCACGCCGTGGCCTTCTGCATCTGGATCCGACCTCTCCCGTAACATGGAACCCCACCGCCACCTACCAGTGGTGGAAAACGGGTTCTGATGCCGGAGATGCCACCTGCACTTGTTACCTGAGGCTCTATCTCTTCGTCTTCATTCCCCTGCTCCTCATCATCATATTCGGGCTGCCGCTCTACATGGTGCACCACCTCATGAGCAAGCGCGCCGCCCAGTCCGAACAGGAATAAGCAGCGGCAAGACGCACCCCGGCGCCGCAGGCGTTTTTGCTTGCAATTCCGGCGCGGTGTGTTAGGATGTTGCAGTATGCGAAAAACCACCACTACGATGATGGCAGCACTGTGCATGGCTCCGCTCATGGCAGCCTCTCTTCAAGATATAGCCAATAACCTTCCGGTTGCCCCGCGTGTCTCCGGGCAGAAACTCGAAATTCCCAGCGTACCTGGTGCGGAGGTGCGTTTCCTGGGTGCAGACTACGAGCAGATTATCCGCAACGGTGGAAATATTGTGAAACCGCTGGCTGACACTCAGGTCAAGGTAAGCTTCGTAGTCAGCCGGGATGGCGAGGAAGTAGTCTCCCGCGATTATGATGTAACCGTTCCCGGCATGCTTCCCGCAGTGGCAGATGCCAATCCTGCCCCTAAGGTAGTACCCGCCCTGCTGAACTGGGTGGGCAGCACCGGCAGCTACACCCTGGGTAAGGAGGTGACACTTTCCGCAAGCCCGGAACTGGCACCTACCCTGGCCGCAGAGCTGGAGGAAATGCTGGGCTGCAAGGTAACATTCGTTACCCCCGGAGAAAAGGCAGATATCACCCTCGGTATCTGCAACAGCCTCATCCTGGACAAGGAGGGCTACACCCTCGATATCACCCCCGATAAGGGCATCGTCATCGCAGCCACCACGGAAACCGGACTCTACTGGGGCACCCGCTCCGTGCTCCAGATGCTGCAGCAAGGCAAGGGCGCAGTCCCCTGCGGCCGCGCGCTGGATATTCCCCGCTACCAGGTGCGCAGCTTCCTGCTGGACGTAGGCCGCCTGCCCATTCCCATGAGCTATGTGAAAGACGTGGTGAAATACATGGCATGGTTCAAGATGAATGACCTGCATATCCACCTGAATGATAACTACATCTTCCATGAGCAATATGTGGATGCAGGCGAAGACCCATTCGTCAAATCCTATGCCGCCTTCCGCCTGGAGTCCGATATGGTGGGCGAAAATGGCACACGCCTGACCGCTGACGACCTTTCCTACACCAAGGACGAGTTCCGCGACCTCATCCGCTTTGCCAAGGAACGCGGTGTCAATATCATACCGGAGTTTGACACCCCCGCTCACGCACTTTCCTTCACCCGCGTCCGCCCGGATCTCATCTACAAGAGCAAAAACAAGCGAGGCTGCGAAATGCTCGATGCCACCAACCCGGAGACGCTTAAGTTCGTGGAAAAAGTATTCGATGAATACCTGCTGCCCGATAAAGGCCGCAAGGCCGTCTTCAGCGGCTGCGAGGTCATGCACGTGGGTGCCGATGAATTCCACGGCGATGCCGAACATTACCGTGCCTATGCCGATGCCCTGCTCAAGATGGTGCAATCCAAGGGCTACACCCCGCGCATCTGGGGCAGCCTGAACACCAAGAAAGGCACCACCCCGGTGCATGCCAAGGGCGTGCAGATGAACCTCTGGAATGGCGGCTGGGCCAAGGCCTGGGACTCCATCAAGCAGGGGTACGATGTTATCAATACCAACGATGGCGCACTCTACATCGTACCCTTCGCTCCGTACTACCGCATGGATGCCCGCCACAAGTGGGTGCACGAGCACTGGCGCGTGAACCGCATTGCAGATGAAACCGTACCCACCGGCCACCCGCAGCTGCTCGGTGCCGCCTTCGGCATCTGGAACGATATGATTGACCAGCGCTATGTGGGCTACAGCGCCTACGATATCTGGCACATGTTCAGCAACTCCGTGGATGTACTGGCAGGCAAGATGTGGGGCAGCGATGACTCCACCACCAGCTATGAGGCGCACAAGCTGCTGCTCAGCAGCATCAACCAGATTCCCGGCCTCAACCCCCGCTCCCTCTGGAAGAACGGAGCCAGCTACATCTGCCACCCCTCTGCACTTCCCTGCGAAATCGCCCAGCCCTGCATGGGGCCGGACTACCACCTGAGCATGGAGCTCATGCTCACGGAAGCCCCCACTCCCGGAGAAGAACAGGTACTGCTCAAGGGTGAATCCGGCGTGTTCTGCGCTGCCCTCAGCGATGGCACCATCGGCTTCCGCCGCAGCGACAGTATGGAATTCTCATTCAACTGCAAACTGCCAGTGGGAGAACGCGTGAAGCTGGAGCTCATCGGCACCCCCGGCAGCACCCAGCTGCTGCTGAACGGCAAACCTGCCGGCCAGTGCACCCTCACCCGATTCCATCGTAACCCGGAGGGGCTCATCAATACCTTTGTTCTGCCGCTGGAGGTCATCGGCAGCAGCTTCACGGGCAAGGTCTACACACTGGAGGTGAAGCACACCACCCCGGCAGGCCCCACAAAGGACCCCAACCTTAAATAATTTATGAGCCTTACCCCCCAACAGGAATACGAAGCAGGTGCTGCCGCATTCAAGGCCGGCGATGCCGCCACCGGTGCCAATCACCTGCGCAACGCCGCCTTTGCCGGCCACGCCGAAGCGCAGAACCAGCTGGCCCGTGTCTATTTCGCCCAGCTCAAAAGCCGTAGTGACCTCATCTCCCTCGAATCAGCGGCACAAAATGGCGATCATGTTGCCCTCTTTGTGCTCGCCATGTGCCTCATTGAAGGCCGCCTGATGGAAAAGGACACGGATAAGGCGCTGACAGCCCTGAAACATGCCGCCGCCATGGGTAACACCATGGCGGAATTCATGCTCGCACAGGCCCAGGGATAAGAGTCATCCCTTCAGATTCAAAGAAACCACCCTTATTGCTCACATAGCTGTCCAAAATAGGTAAACATCCTAAAGTAGAGCGTACCTATATCAAAGGATAGCGAAAATCACCAGCTGTTTTTGGCAAATAGATCCCCCTGATGCA
>JAGBZE010000159.1 GCA_017628435.1 Akkermansia sp. | reverse complement strand
GGTGTAGTATAGGGTGGCCCCCAGGGCATAGATGTCTGTCCAGGGTCCCATGTTGCCGTCGATGGAGCTTTGCTCGGGCGGGCTGAAGCCGGGGGTTTCCACGATATTGGTGCCAAGATCGCCGTAGGCTTCGCGCGCGGCTCCGAAGTCGATGATGACGGGGAGACCGGCGCGGGTGATGAGGATATTGTCCGGTTTGATGTCTCGGTGCAGCAGTTTTCTGCTGTGGAGGTAGTCCAGGGCATCGAGAAGTCGAATCATGAGTCCGAAGAGGCTGGATTGCGAGATGGGGATGCCACTGGCGGCATGCTGGCCGGCGAGTTTGGCCAGGGAGATGCCGTTAATGTATTCCACCACATAATAGGCGGTGCGGTGTTCCTCGAAATACGCGTACACCTTGGCAATGCAGGAGTGATTCAGTGTGGCCAGGAGTCGCACCTCGCGCAGGAAGTTGCTGAGGGCCCAGTCAAAACCTTCCTGGCTGGTCTCAGGGTTGTGCATGCAGACATCCAACGTGCCTTCCTCTCGGTAACAGAGGGAATCCGGGAAGTTTTCCTTGATGACCACGGTGCGGTTGAGCAGGGATTCCTGCGCCAGGTAGGTTACGCCGAAGCCGCCGCCGCCGATACAGCTCTGTACGCGGTAACCATGCAGCAGGGTGCCGTTGGGCAGTTCCTTGGGGGCAATGGGGCAGGGTGGCTCATCTTCCGCCGGTATGGCAGTGTTGTCAGTGCTGGCAATCTGGGAGAGGGTGATGTTTTCCTCGCGTGCGGCGGCCAGGATGTTCTCCATGAAATTGCCGACAGGGCGGCTGAGCATGCTTGCGGCGTTTCTATTCTGCGTTGTCAGCGGGTGGGCTGCCGCCATACCCGGAGATACACGGTGTGTTTTGGGTAGGGGGAGCGGCGAGGAGTTGCCGAACGGAGCTGAATAGGGAGCCTGGCTCATGATGTTTACTTATTCTACTCTGTACAAGCTGGTGTGTCGAGCATAAAGGCGGCGCTTCCATTGCTTTAGGCTTGCCAATGGCGTGAAAATAAGCTAATCTCTGGGCATGTTCGTAGACAATATTCGAATTTTTGCCAAGGCCGGTAAGGGCGGGAACGGGCTGGCTTCGTTCCGGCGCGAGAAGTTTGTTCCCCGCGGCGGCCCTGATGGCGGTGATGGTGGTGATGGTGGCAGTGTGATTCTGGAGGTGAGCACCGGCACGAATGATCTGCGCAATTATTTCTATGACCCGAAGCTGGTGGCCACGGATGGTATGCCCGGCATGCATGCCCGCAAGCACGGTAAGGATGGCCGCACGGTCATCGGCAAGGTGCCTCCCGGCACAATTGTGTATCGCAGTAATGCTGCGACCATGCAGGAGGCTACCTGGCTGGAGCGCGAGGGCGACGGCATCGAGCTGGAGCAGATTGCTGACCTGACCGAGCCGGGCGAGCGCTTTGTGCTGTGCCAGGGTGGCAAGGGCGGCCGTGGTAACTGGCATTTCCGCACGGCAACGGATCAGGCTCCGCTGAAGTTTGAGTACGGTACTGAGGCTGAGAGTGGTGTGTTCTTCTTTGAACTGCGTCGCATAGCCGATGCTGGTCTGGTGGGGTACCCGAACGCCGGTAAGAGCACACTGCTCACCGCCATTTCCAATGCTACGCCGAAGGTAGCCAGTTATCCCTTCACCACGCTGCAGCCCATTGTGGGTGTGGTGGAATTCGAGGATTACAACCGCTGCATCGTGGCCGATATTCCGGGTATCATCGAGGGTGCTTCCAATAACCGAGGCCTGGGCCACGAGTTCCTGCGCCACATCATGCGCTGCCACTTGTTGCTGTTCGTGGTGGATATGACCGGCCTGGAGCACGACCCCGTGGAGGCCATTCAGACCCTGCGTAAGGAAGTGAAGTTGTACTCCGATGAGCTGGCGGCCCGCCCATGGGTGATTATAGCCAACAAGATGGACGAGGCCTGCGCCGTGGAGAATCTGGAGATTCTGCGCCAGCGTTTCCCGAAGGTGGAGATTATTCCGATTTCTGCCGCCATGGGTGAAGGCATTCCTGCATTCAAGGAGCGTTTGCAACAGTTGCTCAAGGAGGGTTAAACGGTGCTGGTTGCTGTTCTTTCCGATATTCATGCCAACCTGGAAGCTTTGCAGGCGGTGCTGGACGATATGAAGTCCCACGGTGCTGAGGGAATTCTGGGGCTGGGCGATTATATCGGTTTCAACGGCAACCCGTCTGAGTGCCTCTCGATGGTGCAGCCGCACTTGCTGGCTGCTGTGCAGGGGAATCACGAAGCCGCGCTGGTGGACCGCGCGGTTTTCGGCGTGCCCATGTACATGGAAATGATGGACCGCACGCAGGATATGCTCAGCCCGGAGCAGCTGCGTTGGCTGCGGCGCCTGCCGAACCACACCTCCTGGCAGGATTGCCTGCTGGGCCACGCTACGCCCGAGGCCCCGAAACGCTGGGGCCGTATAGCGAATGTGAATGAGGCCCGCAAGGTGTTCTCCTCTGTCAAGAACCGCATTTCCTTCTATGGCCACACCCACCGGGCCTCGATTTTCCGGCTCCGCAAAGGGCAGGTGGAGAAAATCGAAATCCAGTACGATACCCGGGGCGATTTCACAATGCACCTGTCCAGCGACAGCCGCTTCCTGATCAATCCTGGCTCCGTGGGGCAGCCGCGTGATCTGGACTGGCGTGCCGCCTACGCTCTCTATTGCCCGGAGACGGCTACTTTGCATCTGCGACGCGTGGCTTATGATGTGGCCGAGGCCGGCAACAAGATATCCCGCACGGGGCTTCCGGCATCGTTTGCGGAGGCGTTGCAGCATGGCACATCGCCCACGGGGGATTGATTCAACATTTCTACCCGGGAAGGGGTCATCACAATATGAAGATATACAAAGCTGTTTCGGAGCTGGTGGGGCATACTCCCTTGCTGGAGGTGCAGAATTACAGCCGTGCCCATGGTCTGAAGGCCCGGCTGTTTCTTAAAATGGAAATGAGCAACCCCGCCGGCTCGGTGAAGGATCGTGTGGCGCTCAGCATTATCGAAGATGCGGAGGCCAGTGGTCGCCTGCAGCCGGGTGGTACCATTGTGGAGCCAACCAGCGGCAACACCGGTATCGGTCTGGCTGCCATAGGCTGCACCAAGGGCTACCGCGTGATTCTTACCATGCCCGATACCATGAGCGTGGAACGCCGCAACCTAGTCAAGGCTTACGGGGCGGAGGTTGTGCTCACCCCCGGTGCGCTTGGCATGCAGGGCTCAGTGGATAAGGCTGAGGAACTGGCCCGCACGATTCCCGGCGCTATTGTGGCCGGGCAATTTTCGAATCCTGCCAATCCTGCAGCGCACTATGCCACTACGGGCCCGGAAATCTGGGCTGATTGTGAGGGGCAGGTGGATGCACTGGTGGCTGGTGTGGGCACCGGTGGCACCATTTCCGGCACGGGGCGGTATTTGAAGGAGAAGAATCCTGCCGTGCATGTTGTGGCGGTGCAGCCTGCAGCCTCCCCGTTGCTCACGGGTGGCGTGGCCGGTCCGCATGCCATTCAGGGTATCGGGGCTAATTTTATCCCGTCTACGCTGGACAACAGCATCTACGATGAGGTCATTTCCGTGGATAATGACACCCCGCTGAGCACCGCCCGCGAGCTGGGGCGCCTGGAAGGCGTGCTGGTGGGTATTTCCTCTGGCGCCGCGCTGTGGGC
Source organism: Akkermansia sp. (assembly GCA_017628435.1). Taxonomy (GTDB): domain Bacteria; phylum Verrucomicrobiota; class Verrucomicrobiia; order Verrucomicrobiales; family Akkermansiaceae; genus Akkermansia. Next base: position 8,487 of record JAGBZE010000159.1, on the reverse strand, counting down.
TGCCACGCAGCTGGCCGCTCGCCCGGAATGGGAGGGTAAGAATATCGTCGTTATCATGCCCGATGGCGCTGACCGCTACTACTCCACCCCGCTTTTCGCCCATGAATAAAAATTTTGATTTGAATTTGTACCTTGTGACCGATGCCCCGGAGCGCTGCCGTTACGGCCTGCTGGAAACGGTTCGCCGCGCCGTGGCTGGCGGGGTAAGCATTGTGCAGTATCGCCGCGAGAACTCTGACCACGCCACCATGCTGGCCGAGGTGCTGCCGCTGCGCGATTTTCTGCGTGGGGCAGGGGTGCCGCTCATCATCAACGATGATGTGGAGCTGGCTGTGGAAATTGATGCCGATGGTATTCACATCGGGCAGGATGATATGCCGGTGGAACAGGCTCGGGCACTGATTGGCCCGGATAAGATTCTGGGGCTTACCGTAACCAATGCTGCCGAAATGGCCGCCGTGAATCCGGAGCTTGTGGATTATGTGGGCTGCGGACCGGTATTTCCCACCATATCCAAGGATGATGCGCCCACCGAACTGGGGGTGCAGAAATGGGGCGAGCTGGCCGCTACCTGTCCGGTGCCTATCTGTGCCATTGGTGGCCTGAACGTGGAGCGTGCCTGCGCCGTGCGCGCCACCGGGCATTGCGATGGTATTGCAGTGGTTTCTGCCATCTGCGCAGCCGAAGACCCTGAACAAGCCGCACGCGAACTTGTATGAAAACCGAAGCCTTAGCCGCCGTGCTGGAGAATCTGCGGACCCGGAAACCGCTCATTCTGTCGCTGACCAATAGTGTGGTGCAGAACTTCACCGCCAACATGCTGCTGGCCGTGGGTGCTTCCCCTGTCATGCTGAATGATGCAGAGGAATGCTCGCAGTTGTTGGAGGTATGCGGTGGCGGCCTGCTGGTGAATGTGGGGACCTTGTCACATGCCCAGGCAGAGGTAATGCGCTGCGCTGTGGATGCCGCGCATGCTGCCGGTATTCCCTGGGTACTCGACCCGGTGGCTGTGGGCCTGTTGGGATTCCGCACGGAATTCTGCCAGGAACTTCTGAGCATGCATCCCACCCTCATTCGTGGCAACGCCTCTGAGATTATGGCTCTGGCCGGCGAAGCTGCCGGTGGTCGCGGAACCGACACCACCGAGGAAAGCTCCGCAGCGGTACAGGCGGCTCGCAAGCTGGCTCAGCAGTGTGGCTGCACTGTGCTGGTCACGGGTCCTGTGGACTATGTAACAGATGGTACGCGGCTTCTGGCTCTGGGAAATGGCCATGAACTCATGACCCGCGTAACGGGTGTAGGCTGCGCCATGGGGGCATTGGCTGCGGCTTGTGTGGCTGCAGCGCCGGATTGCTTCACCGGTGCAGCGGCATGTGCTGCTATTCTCGGCCTTGCCGGGGAGCTCGCTGCGTCCCGCTGCCCGCGACCGGGTAGTTTTGCCGCCGCTCTGCTGGATGAATTGGATGCCCTTGTGGCGGCAGATGTGGCGAGATATACCCGTATTATGCAAGTTTCTGAATTGTAGAGAAAATTCCTGCTTGCGGTGGCACATAGAGTGTGCTAGAGTAAGGAACAATGCAAAACGAACAGCTTTCTCTGGAATGGAAACAGCTGGCAGACCTGCCGGATGTTGAAGGTTTTGCCGGTTCTTATGCCGGCGTGAGTAACGGTGCCCTCATCGTGTGCGGTGGTGCTAATTTCCCGGAAAAACCGCTCTGGGAAGGTGGCCCCAAGCGCTGGACGGATCGCATCTATGTGCTTCCTGCCGGTGAAATCGGCTGGAAGGATGCCACGCCCCTGCCCAAGCCCCTGGGCTATGGTGCTACGGCGACTCTGCCGCAGGGTGTTATGCTGATTGGCGGCAGCAATGCTGATGGCGCTGTGGCTGATTGCTATATGCTGAGCTGGGACGGTTCCGATGTGCAGTGCAAGGCAGTGGCTCCGCTTCCCACCACGCTCACCGGCCACGCCGCTGCCGTGATGGGTGGTAAGGTCTATGTGCAGGGTGGCTCCGTGGCTCCCGGCGAACAGGATGCCGAAGCCCGTATGTGGGTCTATGACCCTGAGACCGACACCTGGAGCGATGGTGAGCCCATGCCCTGCCGTGGTCGCTTCCTGCAGCAGATGGCCACTATCGGCCACACTATTTATGTGCTCGGCGGCATTGGTCTGCAGCCTGGTGATGAGGGCCGCATGGCCCGCGAGATGCTGACAGATGCCTGGAGCTGGAGCTCTGAGACCGGCTGGCGTCGTCTGGCGCACCTGCCGCACTACTGCGGTGCCGCCCCCACGCCCGCACCGGTGATTGGTGGTCGCATCTACCTGCTGGGTGGCGATGATGCCACGGTGAAGGGCTTTACCCCGCAGAATCACCCCGGTTTCCATAACCAGAGCCTGTGCTACTGCCCCGGCAGCGATACCTGGTATGATGCCGGTGAGATTGCCGTGGCTCGTGCCGTGTTGCCCTGCGCTGTGTGGAACGGTATGGCTGTGATTGTGAACGGCGAGCAGCGCCCCGGCAAGCGTTCCAATCAGGTCTGGGGGGCTAAGATGTAACCAATTCTGAACTCATATGTTGAAGAATGTCTTTATTCTGGCTGCTATGGCCGCTCTGCCACTGTCAGCCCAGTGCTGCCCCGGCTGTGGTAAGGCTGCACCGTCCAAGGTTGTTTCTCTGCCGCTGGCCGAGAGTCCGAAGATTTCTGACTCCGTTGGCCGTGCCGGTATGGTGGCCAGCGTGGTGCGGACAGCTGAGGGGCCGCGTATTCTGGCCATTGGCGGTGCCAACTTCCCGAATGCCAAGCCGGGTGCCAAGACCCCGGCAGAGCGTGGTGCTAAGGTGTTCTATGATGAAATTCTGAGCATCAACCCGGCAGATGGCAGCTGCACCGTGCTTGCAAAGCTTCCCTATCCCATCGGCTATGCAGCCCACACCACCAAGGGATGCAGCATGGTGATTGCCGGTGGCTGCAATATGGATGGCCACCTTGCCACCGTGACCCGCATCAAGTCCGATGGCAGCAGCGAAGCTCTGCCCGCACTGCCTACCACCATTGCCTACCCCGCCTTTGTACAGGTAAAGGGCAAGCTCTATGTGTTCGGTGGTCAGGAAAAGGCTGAATCTGTGACCTGCTTGAGCAGCAGCTATGTGCTCGACCTGCAGAATCCTGCTGCCGGCTGGCAGGAACTGGCTCCCATGCCGGGTGAAGGCCGCATGCTGGCTGCAGCCGGTGTGTGGAAGGATGGCAGGATTTATGTGACCGGCGGTTGCTCTCTGCATCCGGATGCCAAGGGGGCTGCAGAACGCACCTATCTGAAGAGCACCTGGTGCTACGACCCCGCTGCCAACACCTGGACCCAGGCTGCCGATATGCCTGAGACCATCGTGGCTCCCGCTACTCCCATGCCCACCATGCGTGGTGGTATGCTGCTGCTCTGCGGTGACCCCGGTAATTTCTACCGCGCCAGCCTGGCTGGCAATGCTCCTGCTGACCACCCCGGCCAGAACACCACGGTGTACAGCTTCAATCCGGAGACGGGTGCCTGGGCTGTGGCCGGTCAGAATAGCATCGGCATTGCCACAGCTCCTGCTGTGAAGGTGATGGGCACCGTCTTCATCATCTCCGGCGAGACGCATCCCGGCGTGCGTACCCCCGTCATTTCTACCCTCAATCTCTCCAAATAACAACGAAATAATAAACAACATATGACTGAACCCAATCCCGTATTGTCGTTCCTCGCCGATCTCACCCCCTGGGTGGCCATCGGTATTGCTGTGCTGGCTGTTATGGCTGCCTGCAAGAAGGGCCTTGGTAAGCCCGCCATTCCTCAGAATGCACCCGTGACCAAGCCTGGTAAGTGGGCCTGGATCGCCGTTGCTGTGCTCTGGGTGGTGGTGATGCTGAACTACTTCGACCGCCAGCTGCTGGCTGTGCTCAATACCTCCATGACTGAAGGTCCTGGTTGCATTGAGATGACTCAGGCCCAGTTCGGTATGGTGACTTCCGCTTTCCTCATCGTATATGCGGCTCTGTCCCCGGTGGGTGGTTATCTGGCCGATCGCTTCAGCCGTTCCTTCATCATCATGTGCTCTCTGGTCGTGTGGTCTGTGGTGACCTGGATGACCGGTAAGTCTGAATCCTATGAAGAACTCATTTTCTGGCGTGCCATGATGGGTGTGAGTGAGGCATTCTATATTCCCGCTGCACTGGCTCTCATTACTGACTATCACCGCGGTGGTACCCGCTCCCTGGCCACTGGTCTGCATATGAGCGGTATCTATGCCGGTCAGGTGCTGGCTGGTTGCGGTGCCATGATGGCTGGCGATCCCTGCCAGCTGGGTTGGCGCCTTACCTTTGAGCTGTTCGGCTTCATTGGTGTGGCTTACGGTCTTATCGTTCTCTTCTTCCTGCGCGATCCGAAGGCTCAGGATGCTCCTTCTGAAACCGTTGCCACGGAGACTGCTGCTCCCTCTGCTCCCAGCTTCACCCTGGGTCAGATGCTTAAGAGTATCTTCACCGGTCGTGGTATGTATCTGCTGCTGCTCATGATTTCCTTTGCCGGTTTCGCTAACTGGTTCCTGCTGGGCTGGTATCCGCGCTTGCTGCAGGATATGTTCGGCATCTCCGAGGCTGAGGCTGGTCCCCAGGCCACCTTCTGGATTAATATTGCCAAGTACATTTCTGTGCTGGCTTGCGCCGTGATTGCCGACCGCTGGTACCTTCGCAATAAGAACGCCCGCGCCTATGTGCCCGGTATTGCTTTCTGTATTGCTGGTCCCTGCGTGCTGCTGGCAATGATTTTCGGTGTTGAGATTGGTCTGGCTGCTGTGCTCGCTCTTGTGGCTATGCAGGGTGTGGCTCAGGGCTCCATGGATGCCACCCTCATGCCGGTGCTTCGCAACACCATTGATGAGCGCTTCGCCGCCACGGGCTACGGCCTGCTGAATCTCACCTCCGTGGGTGCCGGTGCTCTGGTGTCCTGGTTGGGTGGCATGCTGAAGGACGCCGGTACTCCGCTCTCTGCTGTGCTGAGCCTGGCAGGTGTGCTGATGATGCTCTGCGGTATCATTCTCTTCTGTCTTCCCAAGAAGGACAATGCCTAAAATGATGAAACTTTCATCAATTCTTCTGTGTGCCGCTACCATGCTGGTAGCGGCACCGGTTTCTTTTGCTCCCGCCTTTGCCCAGGATGAACCGGTTGAGGACCATCCGGTGAAGAAGAAGGGAAAGAAGAAAAAGAAGGGTCAGGAATCCCAGCTGGCAGGTAAGCCTGCTACGGCAGCCGAGCTGGCTGCACTGGATAGCGAGCCGTATGGACGTGCGGTAGATGTTTTTGTGGCCGGAGAGGGCAATCCCTACGCCAGCATCCGCATACCGGATATCATCAATGCCAACGGTATGCTGGTAGCCATGGCCGAGGGGCGCTACCAGGACACCGACCAGGGGCAGAATGACCTGATTGTCTCCACTAGCCGGAATGGCGGCAAGACCTGGAGCAAGCCGGTAGTGGCCGCCGCCTCCAAGGGGGCTACATTCAATAATCCCTGCCTGATTTATGACCAGGCCAGCAAGCAGATTGTGCTGTTTTTCCAGCGGTATCCGCAGGGAATCAAGGAACGTACGCCTGATATCCCCACCGGCTGGAAGGATGACCGCTGCATCCGCAACTTTGTCTGCTTCTCCCGGAACGGTAAGAAATGGAGCACGCCCAAGGACGTGACCCAGTTCACCAAGAATGAGGGCGTGACCATCACCTGCAGTGGCCCGAATCCCGGTGTGCAGATTACCCGGGGCGAACACAAAGGGCGTATCGTGGTGCCCCTGAATGAAGGCCCCTTCGGCAACTGGACTCTGGCAGCCGCCTATTCCGATGACGGTGGTAAGACTTGGAAAATCGGTAAGAAATCAGATGCCGGACGCGGCATCAATGAGGTGTCAATTGTGGAAACAACTGACGGTGGCTTGCTCGTTGTATCCCGCGCCTGGGGTGGAGGAATGCGCAAGGTGGCCTATTCTGATAACGGTGGTGAGAGCTGGGGACCGGTGAATGACCACCCTGAGCTTACGAGCCCGAACTGCCAGAATGGCTTGACGCGTTATTCCCACGAGGACGATGCAGCATTGGGTGGTCGCGGCCGCATCCTGTTCTCTACGCCGACTACGGGAAGCCGTACCAATGGTATCATCAAGATGAGCTATGATGATGGCAAGACCTGGCCGGTGGAGAAGCGTGTGGGCGATGGCCCCTTTGCCTACTCTGTTCTTTGCCCGGTGAAACCGGGTGTGGCAGGTGTTCTGTATGAGGTGAATGGGCGTCCCATTAAGCACATCCGTTTCGCTCCGTTCAGCATCTCATGGCTGACGGATGGTGCAGATACGGGTATGGCTCAGTAGCGGTCCGTCTCCGTCTACTATAAGCACAATCCCCCGCCCGGAATATTCCAGGGCGGGGGATTGTGTTGAAAGTGCTCAGGACCATTTGCCCTTGCGGAAACAGGCAATGCTGATGCCTCCCAGCAGTACAAGGAAACCGATGCTGGTGAAAACCCACTCGGTGGGAGATAACCATTCGCCTCTGGATTTCAGGAATTTACGCTCGGCTTTTCTTGCTTGTGTTGCAGCATCGCTGGCTACCTCAGCTGTGTTGCGACTCACCTTCGGATTTATTGAGATGACCTTGGCCAAATCCAGATTGGCCGTAATGGAGGAGAAATCCTTGTTTTCGGCAGAAGCCAGGAGTGGAAGATTGATGATGAGGTCACCATTGGTATCGTATCCCATGATACCGCCGATGCCATTCCAACCGGAACCGCAGCAGCCGGAAGCTACCACAGTGAAAGTAATGTAAGCGACCCCGTCACGGTTGATGGCGGAGGGCAGATTGGCCAGTTTTGCGTAGGAAACGGTATCGCCCCAGGGGTGCCCATGCCAGTTGCCCGTAATCCCCTCGGGGGTAGCCATGAGTCCCAGCTCATGATTGCTGCTGAATGTGAGAAGTCGAGTAGGTTCTGTGACTTTTGCGGCGGCGGAAAGGTCAACCGTCATTGCCACGGCTGTGGTGGCAGCCTTAGCCTTGCGGAAGTGGGCAATGTTGTAGATGGCCTGGCGGGAATAGAGCGCCCCATGCTCACCGGTAAAAGTGCCGGCGTTACAGGTAACGGATTCTCGCTCGTAGGTGCCGGCAGGGTTGGTGAACAGGGCTGTAGCATGCCCCGGCTGAAGAGTCAGCATGAGTGTCGCCAGCAGGAAAAGAGATTTTTTCATGGTAATATCACAGTAGCTTCTATAACTCTACCGCAAGACTGGGGCTTTTGCAAGAAAGATTTTGAAGTTTCGGAAGAGTAAAATAAAGCGCGGAAATAACATTTGCGACGGGTATGAGGGTGATTCTGTAAAATTGTTGTTATATTGGAAACACTGAGCGGTATTGTCATCAGGGCGGCTTATCCCATAATGGACAAAATCTGGTAATAATGCAGCAGATATGGGTGAAACTCCTTGACCTTTCGGGGAACAACCGTTAAACTTCCGGCCATGCAGGAGTTGGAAATCATGGCACCCGCCGGGTCGTTTGAATCCCTGGCAGCAGCCTTGCGTGCCGGGGCGGATAGTGTGTATTTCGGTGTGGGTATGTACAACATGCGTGCCCGTTCCACAGTCAACTTCACCGTGGAGGATTTACCAAAGGTGGCTCGCCTGTGTCATGCCTGTGGGGCGAAGGCTTATCTGACCTGCAATGTGATTATTTATGACGAGGAGATGGAAGGCATGCAGCAGTTGCTGCGCCAGGCCAAGGATGCCGGCGTGGATGCCGTGATTGCTGCGGACCTGGCTGTTATTTCGTATGCACACAGCATTGGGCTGGAGGTGCACATCTCTGTGCAGGCGAACGTGTGCAATATGGGGGCTGTGCGGTTCTTTGCCGCCTATGCGGATGTGATGGTGCTTGCCCGTGAGCTGAAGCTGAGCCAGATTCGCCATATCATCGAGGGTATCAAGCGCGAGAATATCACCGGCCCCTCTGGTGAGCTGGTGCGTATCGAGGTGTTTGCTCATGGTGCTCTTTGCATCGGCATTTCCGGCAAGTGCGGCATGAGTCTTGCAGCCTATAATGCCAGCGCCAACCGTGGCCAGTGCTACCAGCTTTGCCGCCGCAAGTACCGTGTGACAGATACCGAGACCGGCTTTGAAATGGATATTGACAACCAGTACATCATGTCACCCAAGGATATCTGCACCATTCGTGTGATAGACCAGCTGGTGGAGGCGGGTGTATCGGTATTCAAGCTGGAAGGCCGTGGCCGTTCTGAGGCGTATGTGTCCACTGTGACCTCTGTGTATAAGGATGCGGTGCAGTGCTGTGCTGCCGGGGAGTGGTGCCCGGAGAAAGTAGCCGCCTGGGAGGAAGAATTGCTGCGTGTGTTCAACCGCCAGTTCTGGCATGGTGGTTATTATTTGGGGGAGGAGTGGGAAACCTGGAGCGGTT
>JAGBZE010000158.1 GCA_017628435.1 Akkermansia sp. | reverse complement strand
TGGTGATATTGTGCGTGATTTCATCCTGGTACGCTACACGGTGGCGAAGATTTGATAAGCGATTGTCAACGACCTCAGGAATAAGCCCCTCTGGTACGTTGGGGCTGAACTCATTCATTTCCTCAAATCGGATCAATGCCCCGGCCAGGAGAATCTGAGGCACAAGAAGCAGGGGGACAATGTTCAATGCCACGCGTTCAGTCCGCACATAGGCAGATACCATGAGCGAAAGAGCTATGCCAATGAAAGCCGTGAGCAGCATGACTGAGAAATGCCCCCAGAACATATAATGAATTCCAAGGATTGCATTACCGACCAGGAGATATAGGCCGCACTGCACACCGGCGATGGTAGTCAACACAAGCACCTTTGCTGTCAGATATCCTGTTGTGTAGAGCTTATAATTACTTTCTCTCTTCAACAGAGCTCGGTCTCTCAATATCTCACAGGCGGCATCCGTCAAGCCAAAGAACATAGCCAGCACAAGCGAGAGGAAAAGATACTCCGTAACATGCAGAGATTTATAAAAGGTGTAGGGCGTGTCTGAGGCTGCCCGAAGAGTGCCGGCAATCAGTGCTGCCAGCAACGGTCCTTCCAGCAGCATAGCATACAACCCCATGCGACTGCGTATACGCGCCAACAAAGTGCGCGCGACCCACAGATGAAACAATCGCCACAATTCAATGGGTGTGCGCGGTTTTGCCTTCGGAATGGCTCGGCGGGAGGTTTCCGGCTCCTCCCAAGCGGGGGAATCCTTTTTCTTGGATGAATAGGAATAATTCTCGAAACGCTCCTGCCAGAGATTGGGGTTTTCACGCAGTCGGCTTCCCACGCGGCGGAAGGGCGCGTCCAGCACCTCGAACACATAGTCTGCTCCACCTGCAGCAATTGCCTCACGCGGAATACGAAGCCGTAACTCTCTGGCCGCATTTCGGAAATAGTTCACCATTTCCTGTGGGCTTCCCCAGAACGCCATCTGGCCGTGAGTATCCAGCACCATCACCTTCTTGAAACGGTTCAGAAGTGTTTGAGCCGGGCGGTGCAGGGTACAGATGAGAATTCTGCCCTCTGCCATATTTTCGAGTGTTTCAATCACACGTTCAGCATCAGCAGAGGAAAGCCCGCTGATGGGCTCGTCGATAAGGAACACTTCTGAAGTTCCGGTAAGATCGAGGCCCAGGTTTAATCGTGTTCGTTCACCATCTGATATGGTGCGTTCACCTGCGCGTCCTACTGAGCGGTCTGCCAGATGCCCGATACCCACGAAATTCAGGACAGTAGAAACACGGCGGAGCCGGTCGGCATGAGCCAGACGAGGACGTCGGACTACCGACGCCTGGTACACATGTTCCTGCACCGTCATGGCTTCATCCAATATGTCTTCTCGAGGGATGAAGGCGATGTGGCGTCGCAAATTGGCAGATTGCGGCGTCAATCGCTCATTATTGTAAAAAATACTACCGAAAGATGCTTCCAGATGACCAGCCAACATGGCCAGCAGGGTGCTTTTACCTGAGCCGCTGGGTCCAAGAATGCAAGCCATTTCGCCGCGCTGCAGGGCGAAGTCAATATTATCGACCACGCGGCCGGCGCGCACAAAGTCACGAGTCAAGCCACGCACGCGAAGTGTGGAAATCAGGTTGGACTCCTCCTCCAGAACACCGGCAGAAAAGCGGCAGCGAATGAACTGCACTGCACTTAGTGCAATCAGGTCACCATCCTGCAAAGGAACAATACCCTTGACAGGAGTGTCTCCTACCGAGACGGTGTGAGAATGGCCTTCCAGAACGCGCAGCTGGCCGGTATTAGTTGCTCTGGAGTAACTTACCTCCAGAACCGCCCCCGGAGCAAGCCCAGGGGTGAGTTTAAGGACATCCGGGCGTGTCATGTACGGCAGATTGGTGACCAGAACCGTGCGTTCACCCGGCCCTAGTTGGAAACTGTTGCCGGAAGTTGCCGTGTCTGCTAAATCACCAAAGGAGAAGGGGCCCTTACCCTGAATATGAAATGGCAGAAAATAGGATGAACTGACTTTCTCGCCCATGGAGAGAATTCGATTATCCAGGAGAAAATCAACATCCGGACGCAACAGTTCGATTTCTACCTGCAATCCAAAACTGACACGGGCTACGCAGTTGCGCGTGCGTTGGCGGCTCATCGAAATCAGGTCGCCATCCAGCGTGAGGTAGTTTGCCAGGCGCACCCCCGTGTATCGGAATTGGAGAAGTGATACAATTGTCTTGTAACTGAAGTAGCAGGAGCTGAGTTCTACCGTCTGCCGTGTGGAAAGCGGCAAAACTCCGCCTTTCCCCAGCGTCTGTCCTCGAACAGAAATAGGAGTATCCGAATCATTAATAATCAGGAGAAAATTAACACAGCGTATAGCTCGGAATATGACTGTGGAGTCATCCTCCGGTAGCAATACCGTATTCTCTCCGGGAATAGAAGAAAAGGTGATACTTTCCAGTGGCGCTGGCGCCGTGGCGCCGGGGGTGCGCATCAGCTCTTCCAGCATTGTAGCGCACCCTGGTAGATTTAATCCAAATGTTACCTCCTCAAAAAGAGTTGGGCTGGTCAGGTCGCCACCGATGCGAAGCAGCAGTGCGTAGATCTCCAAGGCAAGAGAGATACGCTCCTCCTCGGTGCGTCCCGCCGCAGCCAGCGCAAGAGTGGCAGACAACGGATAAGCCGCTTCATAGGCGGTTTGAAAACGTTCGGCAAGCCAGATATGCTCCACATTAGGGAAATCGTGGCGCAGATTATCCATGGCCGTATCCAGCTTGTCTACGCCGATATCCACCACCTGACACATGATGGAAGCAAACAAGTCGGCAATGGTGCCGGCATGCGCTCGGCGGCTCTCGTCGCGCGCCGCAATGCGGTGTGGGGCTGTATTAAGCTGTGCAGCCAGCGCACTTCTGGCACGCAGAACCCTGCGACGCCCAGAGTGAATTAAATAGGTAAAATATTTGCGGATGCGTGAGATATTCATTACTCACAGCCCCCTTTCTTACCGAAACCAGGGCAACGTTGTTCCCAGCCCGGGAAGTTCCATTTATAAGGAAAATCGCTGCACTGCCGGGGCTTTACCGGCTGAATGCGGCATGTATTATCCGGCAGAAGCATGATGCATGCCCCATCCGGCGCATCAATCAGAGAAAGGCCCCGTCTGTTTCGTTGAAGATGGCAGTACTCGTTGATGAAAGCCACCTCATCCATCTCCAGGAAAGCGGCAATTGCGGTGATATCGGCATCTGTCAGACAGACATTGCCCTCCCATCGGCAGCAGGCTCCGCAACGCTGGCAGGAGTGAATAATTTCTTCTTGTGCCGAACTCATACTTCCCATGGTTTGCGGGTTGAAACCGTAATATGCGGAGGCCGGACATAAATCGGCTCAGCGGGCTTGGCTGCAGCGGCAGACTGTTCCTCCGGACTCATGGAAAGCCATGTCTGCACCAGACCCTCTGCCGTGGGGATGAGCGCTTCCTTGTCAGCCAGGGGAAAACGGCCCTCTGGCTCGGTTGAATATACCGGATGCGGAAGTTCTGCCACCTCTTCCGGAGATAGCACATCAATCCTGCCATCAGGGAATCGTACCGTCCATCCACCGCGGCGTGCATCCGCTACAACGCAAGCCTCAGCACCGGCCAGTTGAGCCCAGGACTCCACAGCCACCAATTTTGCTCCGCATACCGTAGCAATGCCCACGCCTGCAGCAAGGGCCACACGAACACCACCATAACTGCCAGGCCCGGCCCCGACTATAACAAAATCCAGCTTCGGGGTATTCCCGAGCACATTCATTGCCTCCTGCAGAGCAGGAAAAAGGTGAGCATCGTGATTTCTTTCTGCCTGCCACGAGGCGTTGAATGCAATTTCACCCCCGGTGTACAAGCAAAGCGATGCGTGGGGTACGGATGTTTCTATGGCGAGCAGATTCATGCGATGCAAAGCTTTGCAGTGGTCCATTTCCCGCGGGTAATGGCTTTCAGCACCTTCAGCCCGGCAGCCTCTGCAGCTGCTAGCGTTTCCTGGGTTTGCGTGTTGAGAATGCCGGAGATAATGAGAATACCTTCCGGCTTCATGGCGGCAATCAAACGCGGGAATGCCTTCTGCAGTACTGTAGAGAACAAATTGGCCAGCACTACGTCTGCCTGTTGGCCGGGAGCAGGGCTCCACTCAAACACATCGGCCTGGAAGAGCTCGAGATTATCTGCACCGCCATTGCGCTCAATATTTCGCGCTGCGACTTCCACAGCAACCGGGTCAAAATCGAAGCTGATGGCATGCGCAGCCCCAAGGCGCAATCCTGCCAGAGCCAGAACGCCCGTACCACAGCCAATATCAGATAATGTCCAGCTGCCAGGAGTCAGATTCTTGACATGGTCGCAGAGCATACGGAGACAGGTGGAAGTGGTTGCATGATTGCCGGTGCCGAATGCGCGTTCTGCCGGGAAAGTCAGGATGATGCGCCTGGGGTATTTATCCTGCAGTTCCTGCAGTATGGCAGGCTCCGCAGAAGCAGAGATAACCAGTTTATCGCGAATGATGAGAGGCGGCGTATTTTCCGGCGCAGTGGCTGCCACCCAGTCCGTTGTGGTCATTTCCGTAACCTCGCCACCATAACAAGCCTGGAGTACCAGAGCTTCTTCCGCAGTCTCGGTGTAAATATCGATGGAAATTCGGCTTGCATGAAAGCCTGCGGAAATTACGCAGCCCGGCAGGTTCCCCAGGCGTTCCTGCCACATAGATTCGTGTTCAGCCGATGCTGATTTGTGCCATTGCCACATAGTTAAGAAATCTTATTTTTGTTGTTTACATATCAAGAATATCTCCCGCTAAGGATTGTGCATCCTCGTAGGTAAGAATGAATAACTGGCCGGTTTCAGCAATCCTGCCGTAGAAGAAAGGCCGGTCGGAATCGTAGTCTGCCGGAGTAATCTGAAGTGTTCGCACCTCCGATTTCGTCTTATGTTCCATCGTAGCGAGAGACCGTAATATTTCTGCGTCCTCGCCCTGTTCGGCAAGCAGATCTTCCGGTGTATCATAACCAGGAGCAGCAGTATCATCCTGCTCAATTACAGTGGATTCTGCAGCAGAATAATCTGTAAGTTCCAATTCCAATTTGACACTGAACGCCGGAGTCTGTAATGATTTGAGCGCATCCTCATCATCGGCCTCAAGCCACTGGTAAACTCTCAGTTTCTGAAGACTTCTCAGGTAGTAACTTGCCCGGTGCGGGTTAATGCGCGGGGTAACATCCTCATCCTTCAATGTGCCTGTCCAGGTTTCCCCCATGTATTCATAATTGAGCACAAGCGGGGCCTGCTGGTACCCGAGAGTAAGTCGGCGCACTGCCGAAATCGGGAATGAAAGCAGATTCTTGTCCTTCCAAATTTCAGGCTGAAGCGATAACAGACGTGTAAACTTGGTACTCAGCCGGCAGATGGAGTTTGAACCCATTTCGCAGCCAAACCAGATACGGCGCCCACTTTCCGGGTCAATAAAGCGACGCAACAGAAAGGTACGAGCTGCGCGATCCTTTACCATTGGCAGGTCGTGGCCAAAAAGAGTTGCACGAACCATACATGGCCGAGGCAGAACAGACAGTATATAATCAGGAGAATTCAATCCATAGTCAGCGAGTAGCTGGGTCATGTCTGAGCCGGGTGCGGCATCTGCCACAACTTCTTCCACCGGAATGCTGCTCAATCCACCAAGGAAACGGCTCACGGTTGCAGGATCTGCCTTTTCATAACGCGTGTGTGTGGTTGCAAACATCCAAGTGTCTTCCACCTTGCTCTCATCATCACCCGGAATCAGCAGCGCTCGTACAGCACGGTTGCCTCGAGTGGCTCGCAGCGCAAAACGTGCTACGTCCTTTGTGTCGATATTCGCAAACCTCATGGAACGCAGTTCCTCCAGCCGGGTTGGCATTTCTGATACAGCCACCCGCATTCCATTCATCCGGATCTGAGCCATGGCTTTCTTCGGCAGAACCGGCAGTCGGCATATTTCATTGACCAATCGGGTGTAATTCCCGCTCTTATTGCTGCGGGGTTCCGCTTGTAAGGTGAATACAACGGGTCTGTCATTGACCGTTGCATGGCAATACTTGTGTTCGTCTCCGTCCTGAGTAAACGTGTCGTAAATACGAAGCTCGCGCGGCTCCCCGCCCCAATCGCCTTCAAGACGAATGGTGCAGACAGGCGTTTGCGACAATTTTACCTCAATGGCATCCTCTACCCGAATGGCTTTAAGATTACATAAATTGGATATCAGCTTGCTGACATTGTCCGCATCTGCTTCGGTAATGACAGGAGAAACAATAGTCCAGGAGGATTCGGCACTGATACGTGTCAGTTTCAGCGGGCTCGAGTCGTTTCCCCTGGTGATGGTAATGCTTTTGAGTAGATCCTGCTCAATCTGAATAGGATGAGGGTCTCTCAAGGCCTCAAGACCATCCTTGAATATAGACAGGATGTTACCGCTTACCACATGGATGCGCTTGTCTCGTCCATAAAAATTAGTGCGCAGATACGTTGTCGGGAAAAGCGTTTCTCCATCACCCGCATCAGCCAGCCAGGGAGAGGTACTACCTAAGGTGTAGCGAGCCACTGTTGTCAGCCTGTCATTCGCATCAGGCTTTTTGAGCGTAATTCGGTGAGGCGCAGTTTCCACTCCGAATTCGCGCATATTCTCGCGTGTAATATTGTTGAGGGGCAGGGTATCAACTAATCGTGCATTGGCGGTGAAGGAAAAAATGCTCTTCACAACAGCAGGAGATAACCTGTCCCTGAAAGGCTTGATAATCCACCATGTTCCCTGTTCATCTTTGGCACAGACAATCTCATCGTGCAAATCCTGAATTCGCATCCAGCATACATCATTGAGGCTATCTGTGTTTTCCTTGGCAAACAGCGGCATGCCGGGCTCAAACCGATACCAGCCTGTAATACGAGCCAGGTTGCCGTCAATGGCCAGGAATGTGGACAGTGTGACGGCACCTATGGCCAGTAAACTGAGAAGGACTGTGGGTAGAACTCTCATATCCTTTAGATATTAGTGACGGCGGGTATTCCAGATAAAGATGGCTACCAGGAATGCGCAGAGCGGCATAATGAGCAGCGTAATATTCTCAATGGCACTGAGCGTATGGCGATCAAGGTCAATCTTCATCGTCAGATCCTGGTTGGCGCTCTTGCCGCCATATTCCGGTCGGCTGCACATCCATGCCCAGAGCGTGTGCATGTAATCGCGCTGTTCGGTCTTGGCATTCTCCTTGGAAAGCATATCCACGTTACCCAGCACAACCATAGTGGACAGGTTGTTCGGATCGCGGGGATTTCCACGCGTTACTGCCGCTTCCAGACACAGGGGGCCGGAACGGTCTTCATTCTGGGTGAATGTGGGCTCAAGATCACGGCGTGTCTCACCATAATAGGCATCTGTGGTCATGAGCAGAGGATATGTGGTCAGCTTGCGCATAGCGGCGGCGTTCTCATCACCATGCTCCAGGGTAAGCGACATGCACTGGCCCTCTACAAGAGTGGTACCGTTCCAGAACGACTTTGTGCAGTTCAGCCCCTTCGGGAAAACGGCGCTGATATCGTAGTACGCACGCTTTCGGTCACGAAGCAATACTCGGTCACAGTTAGGGCGGATACCTTGTTCACGCAGAAAACGGTAGAGTCGCGGCAGCTTCTGGTCCGCGGTAGGATTAAGCGCCACAAAGAAAGCATTGCGGCCTTCTCGCTCCCAGAATTCTCGAAGAACATCCATTTCCTTGTCCGAGAAATCACTCAGAGGAGAAATAATCAGAAGCCCTTCCGCATCATCCGGAAGTTTATCCACGTTGGCAATATCCAGCCAGGAAAGCTGAATATTCAACGCGGTTGTAATGGAACCAATAGATTCAAGAAGCGTCTGGTCATCGCGGGATACTCCACCTTTACCTTCCACAACATACATGTGGCGCATGTCGCCCTCTACAGCCTCAGTGATGGCACCACATACCACCTCATCCATCATGAGCGCCACTGCACGGCGGCTTTCATCCGGCAGCACCTCGTATTTGATGAAGGAGGCACCGGGGCGTATGCGTACATGCTGGCGGTCACTATGGCGTTCCTCAAAAGTTTTAATCGGCGCATTCGGATCCTTACGCGCATCGATAATGCAGAGATCCTGCTTAAACTCCACACCATAAATCTGGGAAATTTCGCGGGCACGGTTCGGTTGGCGTATCGGGTCAAAACATTCCACCTCAATTTTGCCTCTTCCCACACGTTCATATTCCTCCAGCAGGGAATACATGCGGTTATAGTTGGGGGTGGAGCGCTTGAAAGCGAAAATGACGCGAACCGGCGTATCTCGTTTCTGAATGCGCTCGCTGCTCAGCACGTTCACGGTGCGGTCTGAAATCGTATATCGCTGGTCCTGCGACAAATCTCGGCGTGCGTATTCATTGCAGCCGATATAATTGCATGCAATCACAATGATAGCCAGCAGAATAAGATTAACCCAGGCAAGCGGGTTATACTTGGTCTTGCGGGCGTCAGGATGGCCGGTATAGGGAGCCTTACTCATAGATGAGAAAAATGGGATGAAATGGAAAATTAACGATGCCAGCGGCGATAATCAACAACACGCTTTGTCAGAGCCAGGGTGAAGACAGCAAGAGAGACGTACAGCACCAGGGGGCGTGTGTCTATCAGGCCACGGGAGAATGCACTGATTTGCTCGGAAATGGAAAGATAGTGGAATGCCGGAGCCGCCGGGAATTCACCCCAGAGCTCAGGTACACGCCCCATGAAATAATAGATGATGATGGAGCAGGTGCATACAATACCGGCAATAATCTGGCTGCGGGTAAGCGACGAGCAGAAGATGCCCAGTGCGATGAAGAAACTGCCGGAGATTGTCAGAATGCTGATAGGGCCGAACCAGTCTGCGGGGGTATAGTTTATTCGGCCTTCGGGCGTGATATCATAGCGCAGAGCGGTATACAGATTACCAAGATCGCTGACCCAGGGATACAACAGCATAGGTGTCCACAGAATGATGTAGAAAAGCAGTGCTGCGATATATTTACCCAAAATGATCTGCGTAGTTGTCACAGGCGCCGTCAGGAAAACCTCGAGCGTGCCGTGGCTTTCTTCTTCTGCCATGGTACGCATGGTGATCAGCGGGAAAATGAAGATAAAGAAGAACCAGAAGTTCACATTATCCAGCATATAAAACATCACGCTCTCGCCGGTAGCTTTGCTCATCGTCTGAAGCACAGCCTGCAGCCAGAATCCCTGAAGCCCGATTGCGCAGGCCAGGATAACCCAGCCGAAAGGCGTGCACAGATAGCTTCTGAATTCCCGCCAGAATATGGTGCGCAGTGTGTAGTACCAGCTCTGCGTGCGGGAAATTGCAATTTTTTCTTTTTCTGCCATTGTATATGAATGTGTTAATCTTTTCGCGTCATTTCAACGAATACATCCTCCAGGCTGGGAATATGTCGATAGATGTGGCGCATGGGGAAATGGTGGGAGGCTATGATATCTGCGGCTTTTTCGCGGGTATCAGTGCCGGGCTCAGCGCGAACAATAACATGATGCCAGCCGCCGGGCAGGGGGGCTTCCACTATTACTTTCTTCACAGGCTCAAAGGCTTCCAGCTCCTTGACTACTACATCAAGATCACCCTTGAACTCGATGGAAACGCGTCCCGCCGCACGCAGATTACGGGTCAGATTCTGGGGCGTATCATTCGCTTTGATTTGTCCTTGGTCAATAATAATCACTTTATTACATATCATTTCAACCTCGCTCAGAATGTGGGTCGAAAGAATAACGGTGTGATCCTCAGCCAGAGAGCGCACCAATTCACGAATCTGGCGAATCTGATTCGGATCCAGACCATTGGTAGGCTCGTCCAGAATAAGCAAATCAGGATTGCCCAGTAGTGCATCTGCCAGACCTACTCGCTGGCGGTATCCCTTTGACAATGTTCTGATCAGGTTGCGGCGCTTTGGCTCCAGACCACAGCGGTCAACAACCCAGCCAACCTGCTGGCGCACAGATTTGCCGCAGATGCCTTTCAGGCGCGCGCGGTATTCCAGATATTCCGTTACGCGCAAATCCTCGTACAGCGGCACATTCTCAGGCATGTAACCCAGATGTCGACGTGCTTCCAACGGTTTGTCGATGATGTCGTATCCGGCTATGCTGGCGGTGCCCGTTGTCGGCGGTAAATAGCCAGTCAGCATTTTCATTGTTGTCGTCTTGCCGGCACCATTGGGGCCGAGAAAACCAACGATTTCTCCTTTCTCAATCGAAAATGTCGCGTCCTTGACCGCTGTGAATCGACCAAAGACTTTGTGCAAGTGCTCAACTGTCACCATACTCATAAGCGCCGACCATTCTACCATTTTTTCATCCCATTACAAGTTCATTCTTGGCTACTGCCAAATACTAGCTGGTTTTTCTGCATTACGCGTATTATGCGTAGTTGTAAATTTGCCTTTCTATCATGTTGGCGAGATTCTCACTTGACTATGCCCTGACGGCTGGAGTAGTATGATGCTCTATGGTTACCTGCACAATCAAGTATGAAGGAGGTTTACGTTGTGGATTACAACACGGACCTTCCGGAGCTGTCGTATCTACCGATGCACCAGTGGACAATCGAGGCAAAGGAGAATCATTCTCCCCGACGGATTTAATGTGCTGCGCCATGGCCGCCTGCATGGAAACCATCATGGGAATATACGCCGAGGACAATGGTCTCAATCTGGCGGGCACGGTCATTACTGTTGGTAAGGTAATGAGCGCAAATCCTCGCCGCATAGCGAGAGTGGAGACAGAAATCTGCGTCCCGTTGCCGGAAGAAAACCCGCATAAAAAAGCGCTGGAGGACTGTGTGCTGGGCAGCCCGGCCATGCGTAGTCTCCACCCTGACATAGAGGTGCCGATTACCTGGAAATGGGTTGGCTGATATGAAACGCCTCCATTTCATCTATTTTGCCGCACCGCTCACGGTTGCATTGAATTCCCTGCCCGCTATGCTGGATGGGGTCTGGAGTATCGCATTGACGCTTGTCCTTGCGGTAGCCTTGTGGGGCGTATACTGGATTCGTGTATACACGAATAAGAAATTGCGGCCGGAATTCGCCGTAATGGCCATTGTACCTGCAGCCAGCTTTCATATATTAAGAGCAGCGGGCGGAGCATACCAGGCCATTTTCAACGCGCCGGGCTGGCAGAACTTTAATTTCTTCCTGTGGATAGCATCCATTGTCGTTACGATTCGCGCTCTTTTGCCTACACCACAGGAACACCAGGGCCGATTAGCTACGGATTCTGTTCTGATATTCATGAGTATTATCAGTGCTTTCTATGGAATTTTCTGCTGGGCTGGCACACATGCCTCTTTTCTAAACCAAATAAACATTTAGTAATAACAAAATACACAATATGAAACGCAATCTCTATCTGCTTGCTCTGGGGCTTCTTGCATGCTCCTGTTCCGAACCTATGGATGTCGTGACAGGTCGTGCTCGAATTGTAATGAAAAATGCACCTGCCCCCATCGTTTCCCGCGGTGATGCAATTGCCGCACCTCTTGCAGCAGCTCAGCCTAAGCCCGCTGCAATTACTATAGCCCCCACCCCAGTTATCGAGGAGCCTGTAGTAGCCGAGCCGACCCCTGCTCCTGCTCCTGTCATCGAGGCACCCCGGAAGCCCGTGGCGGCACAGCAGCAGCCTGTAGTAGCCGAGCCGACCCCTGCCCCCGCTCCTGTCATCGAGGCGCCCCGGAAGCCCGTGGTGGCACAGCAGCAACCTGTAGTAACCGAGCCGGCCCCTGCTCCCGCTCCTGTCATCGAGGCACCCCGGAAGCCCGTGGTAACTCAGCAGCAGCCTGTAGTAGCCGAGCCGGCCCCTGCCCCTGCTCCTGTCATCGAGGCACCCCGGAAGCCCGTGGTAACTCAGCAGCAGCCTGTAGTAGCCAAGCCGACCCCTGCTCCTGCTCCTGCACCAGTTATCGCGCAGCCCGTGGTGGCTAAGCCAACCCCTGCTCCTGTCGTTGAGGCTCCCAGGAAGAAGCCTGTGGTAGCTCAGCAGCAACCTCGCACAACGGCCCCCACTCAGCCGGCAAAACGCCGTTACCCGGTAATGCCTGGTCAGAACCGTGGTCTGCGTCGTTAATCGTATCAACTTATTCATATTCAACTAATGGCCAAGCAGCGGCTAGACGTACTGGTGGCACAGCAAGGGCTGTGCGATTCACGGGAACAGGCTCAGCGTCTCATCCTTGCGGGTGAGGTGAGCGTGAAAGGTCAGGTTATCACCAAACCCGGCACAAAGGTGGATGATACCCTGCCCATCACAGTAAAGAATAAGCCCAAGTACGTCAGCCGCGGCGGCCTGAAACTCGAAGGCGCTCTTCAGGCATTCCCAGTGAAGGCTGAAGGCAAAGTCTGCCTTGATATCGGTTCATCCACGGGTGGTTTTACAGATTGTCTGCTGCAGAATGGCGCTATTCGCGTGCATGCCGTGGATGTAGGGACCAACCAGCTGGTGTGGAAACTCCGCAATGACCCCCGCGTTATTGTTAAGGAGCAATTCAATGCCCGCTACATGACCCCGGCTGACCTTGGTGAAAAGGTGCAGTTGATAGTGAGCGATGTTTCCTTCATCTCCCTCACCAAGATTCTACCGGCAGCCTACGATTGTCTGGAGGACGGTGGTGATATGCTGGTGCTCATCAAACCTCAGTTTGAGTTGCAGCCGGAGGATATCGGTCCCGGCGGCATTGTCCGCGACCCGGAGCTTCACCAGCAGGCTGTAGACAAAATTCACAATTTCGTGGTGAATGAACTGCACCGCGAATGGTGCGGTGTAGCCGATTCTCCCATCAAAGGCATGGAAGGCAACAAGGAATTCCTGGCCTGGCTGCGCTAAACTCAGCAGGTAATCCCTTCATCCGAGTCAAATTGCACGAGAAGTCGCAGCGGAGCATGCTGCGGCTTCTTCAGTTCCGGGTCCGCGTCCAGAATAGCGGAAGCCTCCTTGTTGGCGCGATGAATCAGGCGCATATCGCCCAGCCATTCTGTGAATTCCACGCTCCCCAGGCCGCTCTGTGCCGTTCCCAGCACATCGCCGGGGCCGCGCAGCTTGAAATCCTCCTCTGCAATTTCAAAACCATTAAGCGTGCGGCACAGCACCTCAAGCTTCTCCCTGCCCGGTTCCCCGGGCTTGGCAGAACTAAGCAGAATACAATAGCTCTTGTGCTCACCGCGGCCGATTCGCCCGCGGAGCTGATGCAGCTGAGAAAGCCCAAAGCTATCCGCATCATTAATAATCATGATATTGGCATTCGGCACATCCACGCCTACCTCCACCACAGTGGTAGCCACCAGAATATCCAGCCTACCCTTCTGGAACGCCTGCATCACTGCATCCTTGTCCTCTGCCTTCAGTCGACCATGCAGCAGCCCGATTCGATGCTCCGGGAAGAGCTCTCGCCAGCGATTCAGCTCTGCTGTTGCGCTGGCCTGCTTCTTTGTTTCGCTTTCCTCCACCAGCGGAGATACGATGTAAATCTGCCGCCCGGCATCCATTTCCTTGCTCATGAAGGAAATAATACGCTTCATGTTGGCAGGGTTTCTCAGCGCCGTCACAATCTCCCCACGATTAGCCGGTAATTCATCAATGATGGAAACCTCCAGGTCTCCGTAGAGCGTAAGCGTGAGGGTGCGCGGAATCGGAGTAGCCGTCATGACCAGCACATCCGGATTCACACCGCTTGCAATAAACTGCTCGCGCTGCTCCACTCCGAACTTATGCTGCTCATCAACGACAGCCAGGCCCAGGTTGTGCGGCCTGTGTTTCTTGTACAGCAAGGCATGCGTGCCCACAATAATGCGCGGCGAATCGTCTCGCTCCCCGGCATCCAGTACCAGGCCGGTATCATCCACATGATCCGCCGTGCGCAGGGACACCTTCACATCGGTGTGCTGCAGCAACTTGCAGAAATTCCGGTAGTGCTGCTCTGCCAGAATCTGCGTGGGCGCAATCATGGCAGCAATCTTGCCACTCCCCACGGCCAGGAGCATGGCACAAAGAGCCACCAGGGTCTTGCCACTACCCACATCTCCCTGCAGCAGACGGTTCATCTGCCGGTCAGAGGCCATATCCTGCCGAATTTCCTCCACGCAGCGCAGCTGTGCCTGAGTCAGAGCGAACGGCAACATCTCCAGCATTTCCTCCATGTAGGCGCTGCAGGTGGCAGTCACCTGCCCCGGCCGCCCCTGAACCCGGCGGCGGCGCCAGGCAACGCGGAATTGCTGTTCAAAGCATTCAGCCAGAGCAAATCGGAGCCTGGCCTTGCGGTGCAGCTCCTCCGCTGCGGGGAAATGAATATCGCGTACCGCCTGCCAGTAGGGATAAGCCGGGGCAACATCATAGCCGGGGGCGGGCAGATCCGGTGCAAGCTGCTGCAGCGTCTTCCAGACAATACTTCTGTATGTTCTGGCAGCCATGCCAGGCAGGCCTTTATATATGGGAACGATACGCCCGGTGTGAATGGGGGTGACCTCCTGCCCCTCTACGGGCGGCATCAGCGTTCCTCCCATGGCAGCTTCCATCAGTCGATGCCCGGCATCCTCATCATCCATCACCTCAAAGTCCGGGTTGGCTATGGTCATCTTGCCACCGTATGTCCGGGCTTTTCCATAGATGGAAAGATTCATTCCTGTGGCCAGCAACCTGGACACATAGGGCATATTGAACCAGCGGAGATAGATACGCGCGCCGTGCGGGTCATCCACCGTGCCGACGGAGGCCTCGAAATAGCGCTTATAGGAAAACCTCCATCCTGCACTGAACACATGCACACGGGCACAGACGGTATCACCATCCTGAATAAGGTGGATAGGAAGCATACTGCTGCGGTCCTCATACCGGCGAGGCAAACGGCGCAGGAGCTGCCGCACATTCTCCACGCCAGCAGCCTGCAGAGCCTGCAGGTCACGCGCAGACAGACCGGAAATTCGGGAAACCGGTGAATCAGGCTGCAGCCCGGTAGTCATCAGCGGTTGGATTTACCTTGGTTAATGCAGCGGTAGTAGTAATCCACTCGGCTGTGGAACCATGCCCACTTAGGACCGGGCTTGCCGTTTGTCAGCAGTGGTGCGGGGCAATTCTTTCGTGTCCAGTGGTAATGCGGCACCACGCGGCGCAGGTTGATACCATAGCGCTTCATGAGCACAGCCGTAAGCTTGGCTGCGCGATCCCAGGTACGGAAGTGATTATGCCCGCGGTTCTCACATTCGCACATTTCTATACCAATGGAATTGTGGTTGCCGGCGGGCGTACCGGCATGCCAGCCGCTCTCGCGCAGCGGCAGGTTCTGCACGCACATGAACTGGTCAACCGTGAAATGCCAGCTGCGGTTGGTGAAGGCACCACGGCAGAGCGCGCGGGAATGCTGCATAGCCGTGGATGAAGGAGAATGGTTTGCCGTGCTGTGAATTGTGATGAAGGCCGGATTCAGGCGGCGGGAGCCACGGCGCTGGCGGGAGTTGGATGGCATGATGCGCACCTTGATATTAACCTCTCGAGCAAGCCGTGAAATACTACGCTGCACCAGCGGCGTAGAAACAGGCTGAAAGCGTACGGCCTTAGGAGTGCGAAGATAAGAATTACGACCCTGCTGCTGGCAGCCGGTGAAAATTGCGGCGGTGCCAAGAAGTAATGCTGCCAGTAGTTTGCCGTAATATGCCATGCGCGTATTCTGCCATTTAGTTGCCCTTTTGGCAAGATTAAATCCTGTCTCGAAGCCGGATTTCACACGTGTCCCAAAGTTTGAGTACGGAGCTCGATAAATTGAAATTTGCCGGGCTGAAAGCCCGAGGAATTCTGAGTCCCGCCTACTGGCGGGGCGGTAAGTTCAATAGCCCAGGGCGTAAGCCCTGGGGTAAAGTGAAAATAGTAACCGAACCCCGAGCGGAGCGGAGTGGGTGGCAGATATGGATGCGCGTTGATATGCAAATAATCAATGCTTAACATAAACGGAACGCTCATGCGATTCTGCCACC
>JAGBZE010000157.1 GCA_017628435.1 Akkermansia sp. | reverse complement strand
CGGCCATTATAATCAATGCTCACGTGTCCCAGCTCGCCGGCGGCGCCAAGAGAACCACGCAGCATCTGGCCGTTGGCCACAATGCCGGAGCCCACACCGGTGCCCAGTGTGAGGCACACCAGGTCATTCATCCCCTTGCCAGCCCCCAGCTTCCATTCTGCATAGGCCATGCAGTTGGCATCATTGTCCACAGCGGCAGGCAGGCCGGTCATATCCTCCAGCATCTGACGCACGGGTACATCATACCAGCCTGGCACGTTGGTCAGGGAATCGGCAATACCGCGGTCATGATCCACAAAGCCGGGAATGCCCATACCCACAGCCTTCACATCGGGATATTCTGCAATCAACGCCTTCAATCGCTTTCCTACCTCCTCGAAAATAGCTTCAGGAGCCACAAAATCCTGCGTACGCACCGGCTCAGCCCGGGCAATCAGCTCAGTACCGCGTACAACAGCAATCTTAATGGAGGTTCCCCCCATATCAACACCAATGCTCAAATCATTCTCTGCCATATGCACCACATGCTACCATACCTGAGAGGAAAGGAAAAGAGAAAAATGCGGGCTTTCCGCTTTTGTCTGGCGTTTGCTGCACAAGTTTCACCTCCAAGGGCACAATTACCATAGGCCTCGGTATCAGACCGCTGCCAATCCCCACAGGAAAAGAAACTGCGCAACATATCAGGCGGAGACTTTTCTGCAATGTCCTGTATTCGCATACATGAAGCATGCAGACAATCTAACACTCATACTAACCCTCACCGTTCATCAATACCACTACACTCTGCATAAAGTTCTAAAATTAAGCAAAATCTCAGATAAGGAACTCACCTGCTCTTACTCACCATGCCTCATATCCTTACATTCACCACATATAAACCTCTGAAGTACACCATCTTATAACGGAACAAAAAAAACTCAGGCAACACATGCTACCTGAGTTTGAAATCTGGTATAACGAATACAGAATTACTTCTTCGGGAAGCTGACCTTAACCTTCTTACTCTTCCAGGCACGAATGAAGGCCTGCTGCAAGCGGGCAGCGGTGCGATGCGGTGCAATCAGTTCCTGAGCAGCATCCTCATGAGACTTGCCATCAAGCAAAGCCTGCAGATATGCCTTCATGGCATCCACGCCCTTCTTGCCGTCCAGGTGCACAAAGAAGGCAATCGTCATCACGGATAGCATGTAAGTATCCTTGCCCTGAGGCATGTAACCGTACATAGTCTGCTGATCCATTGTGAAGAAATCCTCCAGTTTGAAATCAAAATCAAGAGCGCCACGGTCAGCGCGCTGCTTAGCTGCGTGAAGAATTAAGGAAAAGCCACGCTCAAAATCCAGGTCTTCCCCCACATAAGGCACATAGCCCACATACTCAGCCCAGCCTTCATTAGCCCATATAGGCAGCGCATTAAGCAAGAACTGTTGGTGCGTGAGCTCATGAACAAGCGCGTGAGTGTCAATATCATCGCGCTCCACTTTACCACTTCGTCCGATACCCAGTGAGGGGAAAGGAATCATCACCTTATCCATGGCAATATCTGCCTCTGTAGGAGGAGCGCCGGTATTTCGATAGGCTCCCAGGAATACACCAGCAGAATTAGTGGGCCCACCCGCAGCAAAGTACTCTTCCATACCCGGCTGCAGTTCAACCACAAACTTCTTTTCACCACGGTCTGCCGAAGCACGAGGCACCGGAAGCACCTCAGAAATGGCCTTACAAGCAGCATAGGCACATTCACAAAGGCGGGATACCGTCTTCTGAGCCTCGGGCATCAATTTGTTTCTGGAGCGGAAAACGAAGTTATTGGAGGTATAGGTATACCCGGTTCCCGGTGCTCCGCCAGCAGCTTCAGAAACCTCAGTATCCTTGGGAACGGATACCTTACGGGGCCAGTCGCCAGGCGTATTTACACGCACATTCTTCACCCCCATTTCACGCAATTCCTTTTTCTTCTTGCTGGCAGCCTTGCGCACATTTCGCGCCTTCTCCTTCACAGACTTCCCGGAGCGTCGTCCACCCGACTCCGTATCAGAATCATCCCGAGCTAACAGAGGGCCGAAACCAATAAATAGAGCCAGGAGCAGATACCATATTTTCTTCATAACTGACAATAGAGAAAAATACACTTATCGAGTCAAACCATCACGCTTAGCCTGATTCCAATATGCGTATTCTGAGCGGTTGAAGTCCACATACTCCGGAGAAAGGTCAGTGGTGTACACCACATAGTCCTCGTCACCCAGATTCAGGTTAATAAGAATTTCAAATTCGCGGGCCTGAACACGCTCGCGGAGGTCATCACTGGGCGTATCTGTCTGTTCGCCGCCGCGGCAAGCCGGCAAGCCAGCAATATCAATATCGACCTTCTCCTCCACCACGCGGGCACCGGAGTAGCCAACAGCATGGATAATGCGGCCCCAGTTCGGGTCACCACCATTCCAGGAGCTCTTCACCAGATTAGATTTCGCCACGCCTTCTGCTACCTTCCTGGCCTCCTCATGCGTGGGAGCGCCCACCACCTTCACCGTCACAAACTTAGTCACGCGCTCGCCATCCTGCACAATGCGCTTGGCCTGCTCCAGCATCACATAATGCAGAGCAGCAACAAAATCATCCCACCCCTCGCAGCCGGGAGCAAGCTGCACTCCGGAAGCACCATTAGCCAGCACCAGCGTGGTGTCATTCGTGCTCATATCACCGTCAATGGTGATGCGGTTGAAGGAATGCTCCACACCGTTGCGCACAATGGTGTCCAGATTCTCGCGGGAAACACCGGCATCCGTGCAGATAAGGCAAATCATGGTAGCCATGCAGGGAGAAATCATGCCTGCCCCCTTGCAGCAGGAGCCAATGCGCACCGGTTTGCCGCCAATGGTGATTTCCACTGCAACTTCCTTCTCGCGCGTATCACTGGTAATGATGGCAGAAGCCACATTGTGGCCATTCTCTGCAGAAAGATTGGAACAGAGCTCCGCCAGACGCGGCGTGATGCGCATCATCGGCATGGGAAGGCCTATAACACCCGTAGAGCACACTGCGACCTCACTGGGGGTGAGGCCCAATTGCTCTGCCACCACGCTGCACTCCAGGCGCGCATCCTCCACGCCGCGCACGCCTGTGCAGGCATTGGCATTGCCACTATTGGCCACAATGGCACGCACGTTACCGCGGGACAGATGATGCTCGCTCACGCGCACGCAGGCTGCACGAACGCGATTGGTTGTGAATGTGCCCGAAGACGTTGTCGGCAACTCGGAATAAACAAGAGCCAGGTCAAGGCGAGTTGCCTCCGGCTTCTTGATACCGCAGCTCAGTGCGTTAGCTACATACCCCTTCGCGGCCGTTACGCCGCCCTCTATGCTCTTCATGGTACAATCTGACATTGTTATGCAAAAAAATCTTTCTGCCACCTAATTTGCCATATTTTCTCCCTTCCTTCAAGACTAATCATCCGACAACCTCGCCGAAATTCAGGCTTTCCCTGCTGATTTGCCCCATAGAACACCACCCCGACTGCATTCCGCAGCCGGGGTGGTATCAACTTTTCTCTCTCTTTACTGAAACTCGCTCTCGCGGGTTACGTTCCCAATTTAGCACAAAATCCTACAAAGTCAAGAGGATTTTTATCAATTTGAAAAATCGCAAAAAAAGGCGTCCCGCCAGGAACGGCAGGACGCGAAAAATAAGCCTCTCAACAAAGGTAATTACATACCATCGGGTTCAAAGCGGCTGTTGTTTGTGCCGTGGTAGTACATACCATGAGCCCCCACGGGAATGTAGCCATACTGCTGAGTAACAGGCTGAGTCACCGAATACAGCTGGCTGGTACCATCAATCTGCACAGTAATGGTCTGGCCCTTGGTGTTCCCCATAGCATCCGTAAGGTAACGACCGGCAAGAGCACCGGCCACGCCAAAACCAGCAGCGGAAACAAGCTGACCAGTGCCACCACCCAGCAGAGAACCGGAAGCAGCGCCCAGAACAGCGCCCACGCCCGTACCAAGATTCTTGGCGGTGCTGGTGGTTTCAATGTTCACATTCTTGGCAGCCACCACCGTGGCAGGGAATGCCTGGGCACCATAACCCACCTTGTTGGCGGACACGTTGTTACCATCCACCATGGTGGAGCAAGAGGAGAACAGCATGGCAGTGCCAGCCACAAGCGCACATACAATATAATTCATCTTCATGTTATTACGATTTTTTTAGGTTTTTAAGAGATGAGGTGTAGCGCGTTCATACTACCCCACAGACCGCCTGATAGTCAAGCTCATTTGCCGGATGTGACACACTGTCCTCATCAGCTCAGGCGCACCACGTGGCCTCGTTGACGTAAAAGAAAGAAAAAAAGTCACAAATTTGGCTTGCAATTAAAGCCATTCTGCTGTATAAGTGGCCACCACATTTCCGCAGTGATGCGGAGTTAACCTTTACCAAATACACAAATATGTCTAAGCACTCCACACTCAAGGCTACTGGTACCGTCGGCGGCAAGCGTTCTGTTCTCAAGCGTTTCGAGCGCGTGAAACTCATGAAGGAACGCGGTCAGTGGAAGGAAGGTCAGAGCCCCATCGG
>JAGBZE010000156.1 GCA_017628435.1 Akkermansia sp. | reverse complement strand
GACGATTAACAAGCTCATGCGTGTGCAGAAGAAACTGGTGCAGGATTTTGGACGTGAACCTACGCCGGAGGAAATCGCACAGGCTTTGGCAGAGGAACCCAACAAGGGTGCAGTTATGTCTGTGGAAAAGGTGCGCAGTGTGCTTAAGATGGCTCAGCAGCCGATTTCCATGCAGCAGCCCGTGGGTGATTCGGATGACACCTCCTTCGGTGATTTTCTGGAAGACAAGAGCGCCGAAAATCCCATGGACGGTGCTTCATACAATTCGCTCCGCGATAAGATTGGCGACGTGCTCAATACGCTTAATGCTCGTGAGCGTCAGGTGATTGAGCAGCGTTTCGGCCTGAAGGATGGCAACCCTCGCACTCTTGAAGAGGTGGGTCGCCAGTTCAATGTGACGCGTGAGCGTATTCGTCAGATTGAAGCCAAAGCTCTTCGCAAGCTTCGTCATCCCACGCGAATCAGCAAGATCAAGGGTTACCTGCCTGACTCTGCTGAGAGTTGAAGCTGCTCAGGTTAGCTCATTCCAAACGGCGACTCCCCGTAATGGGGTGTCGCCGTTTGTTATAAAAAATGGACATAGACTCACTTTTAGAGTGACTTTCCTTATGGGATTTGCTAGTATGGTTGCACTTGCTATGAACGGCCTTATATCTCGCACTGTACTCTTCTCTCTGGTGTTATCGGCGGCGAATGCGTTGACTCCCCACACGCTGGCTCAGGAAGCCGGTGGTACAACTGTGGCGGTTAGTGAAACGGCGCAGCGTCAGCAGTCTGTGCGGGAGGCTATGCAAAAAGTGCAGGAGGCCAGAAATGCCTATGCTACGGGGCGTTATAGTGATTCTGTTGAGCTGTACCAGGCTGCCTTGTCTCTTGTTGCCAAGGGGCCAGCTTCAGAGAAATTGGTGAAGTTTATCAAGGATAGCCTGGCAGACGCTCTGGTGGCCAAGGCTATGGACTACCGCAAGGTGGGGCGTGTGGACGAGGCTGTTGAGTTTATTCAGGAAGCTCTGGTTGTATCTCCCGGGCACAAATTTGCCCAGAATGAATTGGAGAAAACCCAGGATCCGGTGCGTACGAATCCGGCTCTGACTCCTCAGCATATTGGAAATGTGGAAGAGGTTCAGCGTCTTTTGTCCCTGGCTTATGGCCATTATGACCTCGGCAATTACGACAAAGCGCTCGAAGCTTTTAATGCTGTATGCAGGATAGATGCGTACAATACGGCTGCCCGCCGCGGTATAGAGCTGGTGCAGAAGCGTCGCTCGGCATATTATAGTGCCGCCCGAGATGCATACCGTGCCCAGGCTCTTAATCAGGTTGATAAGGCCTGGGAAGAACCCCTGCCCTCGGAACAGGTGGTAAATGAGGATGTAGTTGCCTCTGCGTCTGGGGATGTGTTGCCTGCAGGAGCGGATGCTGAGTCGTCTATTATTTCTGCGCTGCAGGAAATGGTGCTTCCTCAGGTGGCATTTGAGGCTGCGCCTTTGCATGATGTGCTTGATGCCCTGAGAGGCCAGATTGCCCGCTTTGAGTCCCAGGGGCAGGGGGCTGCCCGTCGGATTAACCTGTTGGCTGATTTTGGTGCTCCGGATTCGGAGATATACAAGAATGTCATGTCCCGGCTGGTGAATCTGAACCTGGAGAATATTTCTCTTGCTGATTTGCTTAATTACTTGGATGAACAGCTGGGGATTATGCACTACATTTCGCCCATGGGCGTGGTGTTCTGCAATGCTGGAAAGGACTCCGGCCCTATTGTTGAACGCGTGTATTCGATACCTCCTCATTTCTTTGATCCCGTATCTTCTGAATCGGAAGACGATGAGGATGAGGATGATTTTGCTTCCCGTCCGAAGGTTAAGGTGAAGCGGCAGAAGCCTGAGGAAGTGCTTAAATCGATGGATGTATCCTTCCCGAAGGGGGCGAGCGCGCGTTACGATGCATCCAATCGGCTGCTGACGGTGCGTAACACCATGGCTAATCATGAACTTATTCAGGAGCTTGTTTCTGCTCCAACGGAAATGACCCGTGCCGTTGTTCTCAATGTCATCGCCGTGGAGATTGATGAGAAGGATCTGAATGAACTGGGCTTTGAATGGCTGTTCAATTTTAACCTGGGTCCGAAGGCTCTTTTTGGTTCCGGTACAAAGGAAGAGGTTCTTTCCGACTTGGCGGCGGTGCCGTCAGTGAATGTGGATGTGGATATGCCGTCCAAGTCCTATTCTGCCACATCGGGGCTTCGCTCTGGTAGTCAGGCCTTTTCTGCGGATAATATTTCCACGTTGATCAGCCAGGGGAAGGCTGGCCTCTACGCTGGAGACCAGAAGGCTCCTGGGATATTGTCGTTCCGCGGTGTGTGGGATTCCGGTGATGTTACCATGATTATGCGCGGCGCCGCTCAGAAGAAAGGGGCTGATATCATGACCAATCCGCGTATTGTGATGACTCCTGGCCGTGATGAACAGGTTGTCTTTGCAAATATTCAGGAAATGTTTTACCCTGAGACATATACAGAACCGCAGATTAGCTCGACGCAGATTAATCTGGGACGTCTCAGTGGAGAGGATGATAACACTTATGGATCTGCCACGGTGGCTGCTCCGGCTCATCCGGAATCATTTATCCGCTATGGCGTGACTGAGGATTCCGTCGGTGGTGTGGGGTCGGTGGTGCAGGTGCATAGTGCATCTGTTTCTCATGATGACCAGGTGGTGACTTTGGCGCTTACGGTGACTCTTAACGAATTTGAGGGCTTTGTGAATTGGGGCACACCCATCTACTCATACCTGATGCGTGAAAGCGATTCGCATTCTACTAAGATTACACTCTCAGAAAACCAGATTCTTACTCCTGTCTTTAAGCGCCGCATGGAGAACACTGTTCTGGAGGTGGGGGCTGGCTCTGTTGTAGTGATTGGTGGATTGAAGGAGATGCGCTCTGTGCGATATGAGGATAAACTTCCGGTCCTGGGTGATTTGCCCATGGTGGGACGTATGTTCCGTTCGGAGGGCGAGGAAAAGGTTCGCAAGGCATTCCTGATGTTTGTGAAGGTGGATGTTGTTGACCCCACGGGGCGCAACGTCGGAACAGGTGAACGTCCCTCGGACGTTGCTGATTAAGAACGAGAATCATGGTCAACGGTGACGATAAATATGCAGGAGATGAGGAGAACCTGACTCAGGTTCGTAGTATAATCAAGCATCTTAATGAGGATAAGCCCTCGCAGGAGCGAGCTCGCGAGGTAGTGGTGCGGGCTGATGGCTCCAAAGTGGTTCGCGTAACCAGGAAACGTAAGGTTATGCTTACCATGGCGGATAAAAGGCGTAAGTCACGCCGGCACATATTGTTCTTTGTAGCGGCGTGTCTGCTGTTGTCTCTGCTTTGTGGGGCTTTGTTCTTCTTCCGCATGGCGACCATGTCCAGCTCTGCCTATGTGGAGCAGAAATGTTCTGAAATGCAGCAACTGTGGGGTGCCACTAATCTGCAGATAGAAGGAGCTGGATTAAATGGTACCTCGCTGAACTTGTCCAGTATTGTTGCGGAATTTCCGGAGGATTCCATGCTGCAGCGTGTGGAGCTGAACGGGGTTCATGCCAGCCTTGATATGATGACCTTTGTTAATGGTCGTGTTGTGGGGGCTGGTCTCAATATCGAACGAGCTCATATTGTGCTTCGCAAGGGAGCAAAGATGCTGATGCCTCTTCAGAATGGTGCTGATTTATGGCGTTTTGCCCGCATGGAATGCAAGGATTTCAGTGTCACCTACGCTGATGCGTCGGAAGGACCTGTGAATCTGAAGAATGCTCAGGCGTATATGTATTATCCGAGCCGCGAAAGAAATGCCAGTGTGGTGATGCTGCGCGGTGGTTCTCTGGATATCAGGGGCTGGCGCACGGTGCGTATTACGGAGGGCAAGGCTCATGTGTCGCGTCAGGGGGTGGATGATTTCTTCCTGAGTGGTACAACTGATATTGCCGGTAAGGAATCAGAGCAGCGTCGCACTACTATTGCTATTGCTGGCAAGCTTTCCGAGGGTGAGCCCCTGG
>JAGBZE010000155.1 GCA_017628435.1 Akkermansia sp. | reverse complement strand
GTACTGGGTGTGAATACGGATAAGAGAGGTTTCCTGAACGAGGCGCAGCGCATGGATGCATTGCGGGGCATGCTGGCAGGTGGCCCTGCCAATGTGCGGGTTGAAAAAATGAGTGGCGGTTTCCTGGTGGATTATGCCCGCCGCCTGGGTGCCACGCACCTGCTGCGCGGCATTCGCAATACGGTGGATTTTGAGTATGAGAAATCCATGGACCGCATGAATGCCCGCATGGAGCCTGCCTTGCAGACGGTATACCTCATGCCGCCGCCGGATCTGGAGTCTGTTTCCTCCTCCTTTGTGCGTGGCTTTGTCGGCGTGCAGGACTGGCAGCGTTGGGTGCGCGAGTGTGTGCCGGCTAATGTGTTCAATATCATCGCCAGCGCGAATAAGTAATCATGATTTACTGGGATAACAACGCCACAACCCCGCTGGCACCCGAGGTGTTGGAGGCCATGCTGCCGTATCTGCGGGAGAATTTTTACAATCCCTCTGCCGCCTATGCTGCCGGTAAGAGCGTGCGCAAGGCCATTGACACAGCCCGGGAGCAGGTGGCTGCTCTGGTGGGGGCGGAGCCTTCCGAAATAATCTTTACCTCCGGCGGCACAGAGGCTTCCAATGCTGCGTTGTCTCAGTTCAACCATGTGCTTACCCTGGCGACGGAGCATCCTGCCACGCTGCGTACGGCCCGTGGTGAGGCTGCGCCGGTGCTGGCCAATGGTCAGGCTGATCTGCCGGAGTGGCGCGAACTGCTGCCCGGGCATGATGGTGTGAGCTTTGCCTGGGCCAATCATGAGACCGGTGTCATTCAGCCGGTGCGTTCGCTGGCGCATGCGGCGCAACAGGCCGGTGCCCGGGTTCATGTGGATATTGTGCAGGCCGCGGGTAAACTGCCCATCTCGCTGCATGATTATGCCATCGATTTTGCCTCCCTTTCTGCCCATAAACTGCACGGCCCGAAGGGGGTAGGGGCTCTTTATGTGCGCACAGGCACGCCTTGCACACCGTTCCTGACCGGTGGCGCGCAGGAGGATTACCGCCGCGCCGGCACGGAGAATGTGGCCGGCATTATCGGCTTTGGCAAGGCTGCGGAGCTGGCTTTGCAGGCGGCAGAGACCTATGCCGCACTTGCCGCCCTGCGCGAGCGTTTTGTGAATGCCCTCACAGCAGAGGGAATTGAGGTCAGTATCAATGGAGCTGCGGCACCACGTTTACCCCATGTGTTGAACATGCGCGTGCCGGGAGTATCGGCAGAATCGCTGTTCCTCCTGCTGGAGCCGGCGGGGCTTCTGTGTTCCACGGGCTCTGCCTGCACCAGCGCAGAGCCGCATCCCAGCCATGTGCTGCTGGCCATGGGGCTGCCGGATAAGCAGGTGCGCGAGTCTCTGCGCTTCTCTCTCTCCCGTTATACCACGGCAGCAGAGGTGGATGCCGCCGCAGCTATGTTTATTGCGGCTCTTCGCAAGGTGCGTTCTGTGCAGTCCTCTGTAACCGGGCCGGTGATGGTTTACCGTTGACTTCAAGCAATCCGGTGCGCTGAGTTATGTGATTAGTCGAATCTGAGTCTGTTATTTATATGAAACGGCTCCGTCGATGGGTACAGGGCGCACCGTTGTTTCTGCCTCTGGTGGCGGTTTGCGGGGCGATTGCCGGCTCATGGTGGTGGAGCCTGGCGGTGGTGGCGGTGCTGGTGGCGCTGGGGTGCCGCTTGTGGCGCATTGCGATTTGCACCCTGCTGTGTGCAGCGGTGGCCGGGCTGCATGCACTGCGGCTGGAGGAAAAGGTACATGAGTTCTGTGAACAGGCAGAACAGAATGAGGTGGTGGAATTGCGCGGTACGGTGGAGCGCACGCTTCGGCGAGGCTGTGTGCTGAGCACGGGGTGGGGTGGAGTGCGCGTGGTGCTGCGGGGGAATACTTTGTATACGCCTGGGGATTTGGTGCAGGTGCGGGCTCAGTGGACCGCGCCGCGCCCGGCTGGGGTGCGGGGTGTTTTCGATTCCGCAGCCTGGATGCTAGGGCAGGGAATTGCCGCCTCTCTGGATATCGTCGAATCGCAGAAGCTGGAAAAGCCTCTTTCGCTGCGCACGATTCAGCACTGGGGGCTTTGCATCCGTGAAAAACTGGCGCAGCGGCTCATGCCACCGGGGGTACAACAGGATCCGGCCCGGCAGGTGCTCTGTGCCCTGGTGCTGGGTGACAAGAGCGGGGCTGAAGCGGAGACTATGGAGGATTTTCGGAACGGTGGCTGTCTGCATGCCTTTGCGGTGAGTGGTTTGCATGTGGGCCTTGTGTCCGGAATCCTCTGGTCGCTGCTGCGTGTGCTGCGGGTGCGCCCGGTGGTAATACGCCCCCTGCTGCTGGTTTCAGTGGGGATGTATGTGCTGATGACCGGTTGTGCGGTGCCTGCCATACGCGCCTATGTGATGCTGGCGGTGCTGCTGCTGGGGCATATACTCCAGAGGCGGGTCAGCCTGCTGAATACCTGGAGTTTTGCCGCTCTGGTTCTGCTGGTGCCCGAGCCCTGCCAGCTATACAATGCCGGGTTCCTGCTTTCCTTTGGCGTGTATGCGGCCATTTGTCTGGCTACGCGACTGTGCACGCGGGAAAAGCCCTGGTTCGGGCCGGATGACTACATCCCCGTCTCCCTGCGCACGCGTGGAGAAATGCGGTGGAGCTATGCGGAGCTGGCGCTGCGTGGGGATGTCATTGTATCGCTGAGCGCCTGGCTGGTATCCGTGCCTGTCATGCTGTATTTCTTCCATTCGGCCAATACCAGCAGCTTCCTGACCAATATCGCCATCACGCCAATTCTTCCCATAGTGATGTTTCTGGGCTTGCTGTGCCTTTGCACGGCAGGCATCCCCTGGCTTGGCGGAGCCTGCGCTTTGCTGGCGCAGAAATCGGCAGCGTTGCTTCTGGCGGTGGTGGCGTGGTTTGGTGAGCTTCCCTATGCCTATCTGCCTGCTCAGCCGCCAGCGCCGGAGCATTCTCTTCTGGTGCAGGGCACGGGTTACGGAGGCTGCTTCACTATGCTGGGGAATCATGGCCTGTTGATTGATTGCGGCAATGAAGCAACGGCTGAGCTGACGACTGTTCCCGCGCTTTTTCATGCCGGCTATAAGCCGGCGGCGCTGTTGTTGACCAGCTCCCGGGTGCGGGATGGTGGCGGTGCCGCTGTGCTGCAGCGCATGTGGCCGCAGCTCCCTGTCATCCGGGCTGCAGAATTGCCCGCGGAGGGCCTGGTGCTCGAGACTCAGGCCGGGCGATTCTCTGTTTATCCGGATACCCGTAGCCACACCCCTGGTCAGCCGCCCGTTGTTGTCTGGGAAAGCCCTGCCGGGCGTGTCCTCTATATCGGGAATGCCTCCTATACTGCCAGCCAGCCCTTTATGGAGACAAAGGCGGATGTGATTGTTCTGGGTGAGCATCCGCGCCAGCCGGTTCAGATGAGCGATATCGATGCCGCCCGCGTTCTGCTTTTGCCTGGCGTGCACAATGATTCTGCCTTGCGAGATGGTGACTTCATACAGTTGATGTTACCCTCAGACAAATGATGTATGATGAAGAGAGGGGCTTTCGGTCGGTGGTGTCGCTGGGAGCTTGTGTTAATTTCTAACTTCTCCTTACATAAAAAGGCGGGGTTTTTGCTTTTCTGTCCCCAGGGGGCAGAATACAGCAAAAATAATTTTCCGCTCTAACACGCTTGTTTTCGTGCAGGTTAGGGCAGGGGTGCGGAAAATTCTCAAACTTTTTCTCAAAAATGAGCTTGACGTGAAACGGTGGTTGTGATAAGCTCTGCCCCGCACCCCATTACGGGGTAGCCCGAAAGGAAAGCGAGCAACGCTTACTTACTGGCCGGGCAAGGCAATTTTCCAAGTATGACTTTCCGAGGCGCCGGGAGCAGCTGAAAAGCAAGCTCACTGGCTAACAACCTGCCAGGCGGGGCGCCGGAGAGGATAAAGAGAGGGAAGGAAAAGGTCGTGACGCGTGCCGT
>JAGBZE010000154.1 GCA_017628435.1 Akkermansia sp. | reverse complement strand
CTTCGGTATTCCCGAGACCTGCTGGATTGCTAAGCTCTGCACTTGGCTGCGCTTGGACCGCGAAATCCCCACATTCGGCCTCATGCAGCCCTGCTTGGACGGCGGTAAGCTCTTCCTGAAGCAGGAACTTACCCCCAGCTACGTGCGCAAGGTGTACTTCACCATCGCTCCCATGCTCGTGCTTGGCCCGCCCATGGTGGCAGCAGCCGTAGTGCCGTTTGCCTCCTCCGCCTCCACCTGCTGGGGTGATATCGACATGGTCGTCGCCAACATCGGCATCGGTCCGCTGTGGATTTTCGCCATTTCCGGACTGTCCGTATACGGTCTCACCATGGCCGGTTGGTCCTCCAACTCCAAGTTCCCGTTCCTGGGTGGTCTGCGCGCCACGGCTCAGCTCATTTCCTATGAGGTAGCCATGGGTCTCTCCATCATCCCCCTGCTGATGATGTTCGGCACCCTGAACATGCAGGATATCGTGAGCGACCAGGCCGTCAACGGCTGGACCCTGCTGCCCCTGTGGGGCGAGGGTCTGAGCCTGCAGCGCTGGGCTCTCATGGTGCCCATGGCACTCAGCTTCGTCATCTTCGTGACCTGCGTCTTTGCAGAAGCTAACCGTACGCCGTTCGATATGGCAGAGTGTGAGACCGACCTCGTGGGTGGTTATCACACGGAATACTCCTCCATGAAGTTCGCCTCCTTCTTCATGGGCGAATACGCCGCCATGGTCATCGGCTCTGCGCTGGTGGTCACCCTGTTCCTGGGTGGCTGGTCCATCGGTTTCGGGGCAGATGAGGCACTGGCCGCCTGGTGTGACTGGGCAGCAGTGATTTGCCAGTTCCTCATGTTCCTGGTGAAGCTGGTAGCCTTCATCTTCTTCTTCGTGTGGGTGCGCTGGACGATGCCGCGCTTCCGCTGGGACCAGGTGATGAAACTGGGTTGGCTCGTCTTCCTGGAGCTGGCCGTCGCCAACATCTTCCTGACCGCCGCCATTATGTATTTCATCAAGTAACCCCTTTTCCTCATCATGTCTTACCTCAAGATTAAACGACCCAAGTTCTCCCTGTTGGACAAGGTGTACGTGGTGGAGCTCGTCAAGGGGCTCTGCATCACCCTCAAACACCTGGTGCTTTCCCTCCTGGGCAAGTCTCCCGCCAAGAAAGAATTCAACGGCAAGGGTGTGGGCGCCTGTATGCCCTTCCCCGAACAGCGCTGGGACAGCCGCATGCCGGACTACTACCGCGGCGCCCCCACGCTGGTGCGCGGTGAGGACGGCCGTGAGCGCTGCGTCTCCTGCCAGCTCTGCGAATTCATCTGCCCGGCCCGAGCCATCACCGTAACCCCCGGTGAGGTATCACCGGAAAGCGGCTGCCAGAAGCAGGAAAAAGCTCCCAAGGAGTTCGAAATCGACATGCTGCGCTGTATCTACTGCGGCATGTGCCAGGAAGTCTGCCCGGAGCAGGCCATCTTCCTCTCCAAGGAATACCTCATCACCACGACCGACCGCAAGAACGCCGTCCGCAACAAGGAGACGCTCTACCGCCTGGGCGGCACGCGCAAGGGTCTGGTCAACAAGTGGAACCAATACAAATAATCATACGCCATGTTTGAATCCGCCATTTGTCAGATTATCTTTTACGTGTTTGCGGTACTG
Source organism: Akkermansia sp. (assembly GCA_017628435.1). Taxonomy (GTDB): domain Bacteria; phylum Verrucomicrobiota; class Verrucomicrobiia; order Verrucomicrobiales; family Akkermansiaceae; genus Akkermansia. The sequence goes on along the minus strand of JAGBZE010000154.1, from coordinate 9,952 downwards.
GCTATCGCCTGCGCCGTGGGCGTTATCGCCTTCCGCAACCCCGTGGCATCGGCCATGAATATGGCTCTGTGCTTCGGTTTCACCGCAGCCGTACTCTTCGGCATGGGTGCCCAGTTCATGGGTATCGTGCAGCTGATTGTATACGCCGGTGCCATTCTGGTACTGTTCCTCTTCGTCGTGATGATGCTCGACGTGAAGGAAGAAGAGCGTTTCTGCAAGCTGCCGCTGTTCATCGGCCTGATGGTAGCCTCCGTCTTCGCCGGCATGGTGGTCTATGTGTCCATCAACCTGCCGGGTGTCCAGGACATCACCTGCCCCTTCGCCCGCCTCTGCGACAACATCGGCGCACTGGCCGTCACCGATACACCGGCAGCCACAGCATGCGTGCAGGCCCCGTCTGCTCTCGGTGGTTACCTGCCTGAGCTGAACAGCACCGCAGCTAACCTCGCCGCTAACCCGGGCATGACACCCGAGAGCGCCGCCGCTGCCACGGGCTACCCCGATGTCAAGCTTCTGGGCAAGACCCTGTTCACACAGTACAACATCGCTTTCGTCATCCTGAGCTTCGCCCTGCTTGCCGGTACGGTAGGCGCGGTAGCCCTGGCCCGCAAGATTCGCAAAGACTAACCCCTTTCAAACAAACCCATGACAATACCGTTAGCACATTACCTGATTTTCTCAGGCATCCTGTTCTCCATCGGTCTGGCCGGGGTGCTCATCCGCAAGAATATCCTGGTGGTATTCATGTGTCTGGAGATGATGCTCAGCGCAGCGAACATCTCACTGGTGGCATTCTCCCGCGCCCAGGGCACGAACGGCATCCCGGTGTATGATGCACAGGTACTTTCCCTGTTCATCGTCGCCATCGCGGCTGCTGAAGTTTCCATCGGTCTGGCACTGATTGTGGCCATGTTCCGCGCCACTCGTTCCGTTGACAGCACCTCGCTGAACACCCTCAAAGACTAACCCCACAGCACACACATGAATATGATACAGAATCTCCCCTGGCTCTTCCTCGTGCTGCCGCTGCTGGTGGCTGCCATTGACTGGCTCTGCTTCAGCAAGTGCCCGAAGACGGCTGCGACCCTCTCCACCCTGTCCGCTGCCGCAACCTTCGGGCTCTGCATCGCCTACCTTTCCGGGCTGCAGACCGGCATCCCCGGCGTCTATGTCTGGATGCCGACCGCCTCTGCCGCTCTGGATCTGCACCTGGGTCTGATTACAGATGACCTGGCCATGCGCATGATGCTGGTAGTGACCGGCATCGGTCTGCTGGTGCACATTTTCTCCATCGGCTACATGAAGGGCGACTCCTCTAACCTGAGCCGCTACTTCGCCGGTCTGAGCATCTTCATGTTCAGCATGAGCACCATCGTGCTGGCTGATAATCTGGCCATGACCTTCATCGGCTGGGAAATGGTGGGCTTCTCCTCCTACCTGCTCATCGGTCACTGGTTCCACAAAGCCAGCGCTGCCGATGCCGCTAAGAAGGCATTCATCACCAACCGTGTGGGTGATTTCGGATTCCTTCTGGGCATCCTGCTCACCATCGGTGTGTTCGGCACCCTCACCTTTGCCGACATGGGCAACGTCTCCGGCACAGCCGTGGCTCCTGCCCTGCTGACCGCCATGGTCATCTGCCTCTTCTGCGGTGCCATCGGTAAGTCCGCCCAGTTCCCGCTGCACGTGTGGCTGCCGGACGCCATGGAGGGTCCCACCCCTGTTTCCGCCCTCATCCACGCCGCCACCATGGTGGCAGCCGGTGTATACATGATGGTGCGCCTGCAGGTGAGCATGGGTACAGAGATTTTCACGGAGACCGCTTGCCTGGTCATCAGCACCGTGGGTGCTATCACCGCTGTCATGGCTGCCATCATCGCCACACAGCAGGACGACATCAAGCGCGTGCTGGCATACTCCACCCTCTCCCAGCTGGGCTACATGGTCATGGCCGTGGGTCTGCTGGCCGGTGAAGCCGCCATGTTCCACCTTTACACTCACGCCTGGTTCAAGGCTCTGCTCTTCCTCGGTGCCGGTGCCATCATCGTGTGCTGCCACCATGAGCAGGATATCTGGAAGATGGGCGGTCTGGCCAAGCGCATGCCGCTGACCGTGCTCTGCTTCCTCATGGGCACCTTCGCCCTGATTGCCGTACCCGGCTTCTCCGGTTTCTTCTCCAAGGAGGCCATTCTTGATGCCGCCATTGTCAACCACCCCACCTTCTTCTGGATTGGTGCCGGCGTGGCAGCCATCACCACCTTCTACATGACCCGACTCTGCCTCGTGGCATTCCTGGGCAGCGCCCGTGACCACGGCGCTGAGCACGCTACGGAAGCCGGCCCCACCATGGTGCTGCCGCTGCTTCTGCTGGCCGTCATGGCCATCATCTCCGGTTATGGCTTCATGGCTGACAAGCTGGTGCCTGCAGAGGGCTTCACGGCTCCCGGCTTCCACTTCGGCTTCACCTTCTATGTGAGCCTGGGTGCTCTGGTGCTGGGTCTGGCAGCTGCCATCGTGGTCTATGGCTGGGGCAAGCGCGAGCGTGACCCGCTGGCCGGCAACTTCATCTCTAAGGCGCTCCGCAACCGTCTCTACATCGATGCCATCTATGACAAGCTGGTTATCGGCGGTATTCAGGAATGCGGCGCCCGCATCATCGAGTTTATCGATTTCGTCGTCATCCGTGGTCTGCTCGTACAGGGCATCTCCTGGCTGGTCGGTCGATTCGGTGTACTGCTCAGCTGGCTGCAGTGCGGCTCTCTGCGAGCCTACTCCTGCATCACCGGTCTCGGTCTGCTTATCATCATCATCATTATCGCCCTCTGAAACAACTTAACCTGATATCACAACCATGCTTATCTGGCTTATTCTGATACCTGTGATTGCAGCCGCCCTCATCGGCCTGCTCCGCATGCCGGGGCGCGCCACGGCCACAGTGGCTGCCGCCATCATGCTTGTTCTGGGCGTAGCGGCAGTACTCTGCCCGGCTGAGTGCTCAGCATGCCTCTCCACCTTCTGCGGGCAGCCGCTGCAGTTCTCTCTGGTCACGCTGCTCAGCAAGGCCATGGTGCTGCTGGCCGTGCTGGTCACCTTCGCCGCCGTATTCGGCATGAAGGCCCCCGACAGCAATGCCGAGCGCAGCTGGGCTATCTCCTCGCTGCTGATTTCCGCCGGTGCCATCGGTGCTTTCATGTCGGACAACATCCTGGCATTCTACGGCTTCCACGAGCTGGCACTCATTCCCACCTTCATCATGATTGGCTGCTATGGCCGCGGCGACCGCCGCACCATTGCCTGGACCACTACGGTATACCTGGGTCTTGCCTCCATGATTCTGCTGGCGGGTCTGCTGCTGCTGTGCGCCCAGATGCACGCCTGGACCTTCACCGGTCTTGCTGATTCCGTGCTGCACGGCATCCGCCCGACCACGCCCTGCCTGATTGCCGGTCTACTGATTATCGGCTTCGGCACGCTGGTGTCGCTCTTCCCCTTCCACACCTGGGCAGCCCCGGCCTATGCCAGCGCTCCCACACCCATCGCTATGCTGCATGCCGGCGTGCTGAAGAAGTTCGGTCTCTACGGTCTCTTCACGCTGGGTATGACCTGCGCACCGATTTGCAACGAGCTCTTCGGCTCCTGGAACAACCTGTTGTTGCTGCTTCTGCTGGGCAACATCCTGTGGGTGGGCTATGTGACCGTCGTTCCGACGCGTCTGGATGACATGCAGGGTAACTCCTCCGTCAAGCACATGGGCTACATCTGCCTGGCCTTTGCCGCTTTCATCGCTTCCGCCGGTACCAATGAGCTCGCGCTCAATGGTGCTACCATGCTCATGCTGGCACACGGTCTGACGATTGCCATGCTCTTCCTGCTTACCGGTCAGATTGAGAGCCAGACCCGCACGCTGGAGCTCGACTCCATGGGCGGTCTGGCACGCAAGCTGCCGACGCTCGGATTCCTGTTCGGGCTTGCCGGCATGGCTTCCATCGGTCTGCCGCTGCTGGCTAACTTCGCCGGTGAATACACCATCTTTGTCTCCTGCTTTGAGGACTGGACCCCGGGTGCCACCCTGGCTACCGCCGGCTGTGATGTACTGGGCTGCTCCTGCACCTGGCTGCAGAACCTGCCCTGGGGCATCGGCTGCGTCTTCGGCTGGATTATCGGCGGTTTCTCCTGGATCATCAGCTCTATCTCCACCCTCTTCGGCGGACTGGGTGCTGTGCAGGTAACGCTCGTCTTTGCCCTGTGGGGGCTGGTTATCAGCGCCATCTACATGCTGCGCGCTTTCCGCACCATCTTCGAGGGCGAAATCGCCAACACCTCCGAACGCGCTACAAAGCTGACCAAGGCAGACCTTATCGCCGCCGCCTTCCTGGCTGCATTCATCGTGCTTTTCGGCATCGCCCCGCAGCTCATTATGAACCTCTGAACCCCAACCTGACATAAGATATGATGCAAGACATTTCCACATACTGCTCTGCAACCTACACCTGGGGTCAGTTCACCCCGGCCTTCATCCTCATCGGGCTGGCCGCCGTACTGATAATGGCAGATACCTTCGTGAAGTCCCTGCCCAAGCGCGCTTACTCGCTGGCAGCCGGCTTCGGTGCCCTGCTGGTCGCCTGCTATGTGTACAGCGGTGAGCATGCCAACGCTTTCGGCATGCTGGCATGCCTCGGCACAGCCCTGAGCATCTTCCTGGCCTTCGACTATACGAAGGTATGCTGCGCCTCCATTGCCGGAGGCTCCAGCGAGGAAGGCACCGGTGAGTTCTACGCGCTGCCCCTGGTGGCATGCGCCGGTATCATCTGCCTCACCCAGGCTGTAGACCTCATCATGGTCTTCGTGAGTCTGGAAGTCGTCACCCTCACCTCCTATGTGCTGGCCGGTTATTTCCGCCGCAACCAGGGCTCGGTTGAGGCCGGCATCAAGTACCTCGTGCTTGGCGCCATGAGCACCGGCATCCTCGTTTTCGGTGCTGCCTGGTACTTCGGCATGAGCGGCACGTTCATCCTGGACTCCACCGTGGTGATTGACACCCTGCGCGGCGGTCAGGTGGCCTCCGGCACGGTGGCACTCGGTTTCCTGATGGCAGTAGCCCTGCTGTTCGTGGGTGCCTTCTTCAAGGTGGGCGCAGCTCCCATGCACATCTGGATTCCGGATGTCTACCAGGGTGCTCCCACTCCCACCACCACCTTCCTGGCAGTAGCCTCCAAGACCGCAGGTTTTGCCCTGCTCTGCACGCTGGTGACGCCGTTCCGCACACTGGCTGTTCCCGGTATACCGGTGGCAGACATGCTGGTGACCGCTTTCGCTATCGTGGCAGCTGCCACCCTGCTTATCGGCAACCTGGGTGCTCTCTTCCAGACAAATGCCAAGCGCCTGCTCGGCTATTCCTCCATCGGTCAGGCCGGTTTCATCCTGATTTTCTTCGTGAATCTGGACGGCATCTTTGAGCTCTACTCCGCCATGTACATGCTGGCTTACACGCTTGCCACCGCCGCTGCTTTCTACGCCGTGGCCATGGTGCGCACCCAGCGCGGCAGCGAGGAAATCAGCGCTTTCCGCGGGCTGGGCAAGACCAATCCCCGCACGGCTTTCCTCATCACCGTGAGCTTCGCCTCTCTGGCAGGTGTTCCGCTGACCTTCGGCTTCATCGTGAAGATGTACTCCTTCATTGCGCTGATTTCTGCCATGCAGAACTGGGCATGCCTCATCTGGCTGCTGCCGGTGATGATTATCTGCGCTACCGCCGGCTTCTACTACTATTTCAAGGTTATCCGCGCCATGTACTGGGAGAAACCCCAGGCTGATGACAAGCCGCTCTGCGTGCCCTTCTGCACCGGTCTGGTTCTGAGCATCTGCACCGTTATCCTGATTCTCATGGGTAGCTGGCCGCTGATTGCCGGCATGTAATTCACGCCCGGACATTTATCGACTCAAAGAATCCCCGCAGCGTCTCTTTCGCTGCGGGGATTTCTTTTGCCTGAATGGTAGTTTGGGGCGGGACTGAAGTCCCGCTCTCCGACCCACGGACGTGCGCATCACGCATAGCTGCGGCGCCCGAAAATGGCGGAGCCCACACGCACGATGGTAGCCCCTTCCTCCACCGCCACGGCGAAGTCATGGCTCATCCCCATGGAAAGCTCCGGCAGCGGCAGCGGGCCTCTTGCGCGCAGCTGCTCCGCCAGCTCTCGCAGCGCGGCAAACGCCGGGCGAGCGTCCTGCGGGTCATCCACCGGCGCAGGGATACACATCAGCCCGCGTATCTCCAGATGCGGCAGAGCCACCAGCTCCTCCCACAGCGTCTCCAGTTCGGCAGCGGTGAACCCGTGCTTGCTTTCCTCACCATCCACATTCACCTCCAGCAAAATGGCGGCAGTCTTTCCCAGCTCACCGGCAATGCGGGAAATAGCTGCCGCCAGCTTCATGGAATCAACCGCCTGAATCAGCCCGAACCCCTGCTCCAGCGCCTTGCGCACCTTGTTGCGCTGCAAGGGCCCAATCAGGTGCCACTCGCAGTCCTGCGGCATCTCAGGCATCTTCTCCATAGACTCCTGCAGGCGGTTCTCACCAAACAGGCGCTGCCCGTCTGCATAAGCCTGCATGATATCGCTCACCGGAAAGGTTTTGCTGACCGCCAGCAGCTTCACACTACCGGCAGCACGCCCTGCCCTTTTCTCTGCCTCCGCAATAGCGGCGCGTATCTCTCCAAGCTGGTTCCGGATGTACATGCCCGAATCATACCACCTCTCACCCCAAATGTAAATTCGAAGTGTAACGCCATCCTGCCGAACAGCTATTTTTTTCTCTGCGAAAAAGGCCGGGGGCATCATCGCCCCCGGCCTTTTTAGGAAAAATGGAGTAAGCGTCTTTACTCAGCGGACTCCTGCTTGGGCGTCTCCTCTGCTACAGCTTCAGCAGGCTGCTCACCCTCGCCGGACTTCTCGCTGGCAGCGCTCACCATGAGCTCACGGCCCATGAAGGGCTGACCATGCAGCACCTCAGCAGCGCGCTGGGCATCCTCCAGCTTCCGCATCTCCACAAAGGCGTAGCCCTTGCTCTTGTAGGTGCGGGTGTTGTAGATGATTTCCACACTGCGCACATCGCCAAAGCCCTTGAACAGGTCCTCCAGCTCTGCTTCCGTAGCCTCGTAGGAAAGATTCCCCACATAGAGACGAGCGTTGCGGGTGGGCGGCACCGATGTAGCACGACGGCGCGTGCGGGCACCGGGATTTCCGCCATTGTTGTTGGCGGTATTGTTACGCCCCTTTGCCACACGCACATTCTGCTTCGGCTTGTTGCGGTTCTGCTTTTCGTTGTCCTTACCGGCTTCTTTCTTCTTCTTACCGAAACCGAAGAAGCTCAGGATGCGCTGCATCAGCGAGGGCTTCTTGGCGGGCTTTTCCTCCGGACGCGGCATGCGATAGCGATTCGGGCGTCGATTATTGCGGCGGCGGCGGGCTCCCTGCCCCTGCCGGCCTTGCGTATGATGTTCTGCCATGAGTGGTCGTTAGTGTAATATACTGTACCGTATTGCGCTTCCGGCCTCAACCTACAGTTTCATCAGGGATACCGGAGCGGATTGATTCAGAGACTTCGCCGAGCCGCCGCGGCAGCATATCACGCCAACCTTCTACGACCCGGCACTTGTAATGATACAGCACACCAAAACCCAGGCAAGCCAAAAATACGACATACAGCGCGAAATCACACATATCCCAAAGATTGAGTAAGGCATAGCAAGATAAATCCTGTTTTAAGGGACACCCTCAGGAAATGCAAAAGGAATAATGCAAAATGCACAATGGGCAAATTTCTGCGGGCGAGCGCCCGCCTGGCTTTTCATTCTCCTTGCAGAGCCAAAAGCACGCTCAGCCCCGCTCAGCGGCGAGCAATCGCCCGCTGGTGCAGCAGATGGTCACAAAGCACCAGCCATGCCATGGCTTCCACCACCGGCACGGCACGCGGCAGCACACAGGCATCGTGCCGCCCCTTACCGCGCAGCTGCACCTCTTCGTGAGCATCATTCACCGTGTCCTGCACCAGCATCAGCGTAGCCGTAGGCTTGAAGGCCAGGCGCATATTGATATCCTCACCATTCGAGATACCGCCCTGAATCCCGCCGGAGCGATTCGTGCGCGTGCGCACGCGCTCACCGTCCATGTAAAAAGCATCATTGTGTTCACTGCCCTTATACCGGGGCGCAGCAAAACCGCTCCCCACCTCGAAGCCCTTGCAGGCAGGAATACTCATCATGGCGTGCGCGAGGGTCGCCTCCAGCTTATCAAACACCGGATCACCCAGCCCCACCGGGCAGCCGCGCACCGTGCAGGCCACCACACCCCCCAGAGAATCACCGGCGCTGCGGGCAGCGCGGATAGCCTCCGCCATCGCCTCCGCAGACTCCGCATCCGCCGTACGCACGATATTGGACTCCACCACCGCCGCATCCACCTCTTCCGGCACCACCGGGCACACGATTGTATGCACCTGCTGTACCCAGGCCAGCACCTCCACCCCGGGGCAGAGCGTCTGCACCACCGCCTGAGCCACCGCACCGGCCGCCACACGCCCTATCGTTTCACGAGCACTGGCTCGCCCACCGCCTGCCCAGGCGCGAATACCGTACTTCTCATCATAGCAATAGTCTGCATGCGAGGGGCGGTAGGTATGCTGCATCTCATCATAGGCAGAAGAGCGCTGATCCTTGTTGCGCACAGAAAGCGCTATCGGCGTCCCCAGCGTCACATCCTCCAGCACACCGCTCAGTATCTCCACCGCATCCGCTTCATTGCGAGGGGTCACAATATCACTCTGCCCGGGGCGGCGCCGATCCAGCGCGCGCTGAATCATCTCGCGCGTGAGCCTGATACCGGGCGGGCAGCCGTCTATCACCACGCCCACCCCTGCCCCGTGGGATTCTCCCCAGGTGCTGATACTGAAATGCGAACCAAATGTACTGGACATAATAAAAGCTGGCTGATAATAACGGATATGCGCCAAAAAATCAAGCGCAGAGTGCTCCCGCACACGCATGCCGCCAGCGCAGATGCACGCGCATCTCACCGCTTGCTTCTCACTGTCTCACCCGGCTCGACTGCAGGAACTGCCAGTTCAGCCACCCGAGATAGCCGACAATCATCATATTAAACCAACTGCCGGAGCAGATACACCACAGCCCCAGCAGAGCACATATCACCAGCCCCAGGATACACACCACGCGGTTATTCCCCAGCAGCGTAGCCAGCAGACGCCCACCATCCAGCGGCAGAATCGGCAGCAGATTAAACACACTCCACCAGAAGCACACCAGGAACAGCGTACTATACACGCGCAGCATCACCAGCGGCAGGCTACCGCTCCACACCGCCTCCTGCAGCGCAGACACCGCCTCCACCGGCACCATATCCCCCGGCAGCGGCAGCAGCAGAGAAAGCTGCACCCCCTGCTCCACATTCCCCAGCTGCAAGCCCAGTGCCACACCGCCCAGCATCCCAAACAGCAGAGAAGCCATCGGCCCCGCCAGCACCGTCATGAAATAATTCACCCGCGAGCGCGGCGCATGCTCATGCCGCGTCACTCCACCCAGCCCGGATATCACAATACCGGCATCACCGCCGCCCAGCTTACGCCCCACCAGCGCATGCCCAAACTCGTGCGACAGCAGCGCCAGCATACCCGCCACCACAAAACACAGCACCTGCACCAGTGATTCCCGATCATTCACCCCGAATCCACCGCCCAGTATCGCCAACACCACCCACGACATCGGGTGTATCGCCACCGGTATACCCCAAAGTCGGAAATAAATCACGCCGCGTGCCGTTTCGCTTCTGTTCATGCCCGTTTTTTTACCCTCATCCGCACGCTTTTGCAACCTAAATTCCACTTTTTTTCATTTTTTATTAAAAAAAGCTTGCATCTCACCCCAAAAAGGAGTAATATCTCG
>JAGBZE010000153.1 GCA_017628435.1 Akkermansia sp. | reverse complement strand
GTACGCCAGTACTACCAGTATATCAATCATAGGAAGAAGAAAAAGCGGCGGCGGGCGTTTCTTCGCCCACCGCCGGGTATAAATCGTTGTGCGTTATGCCTGCTGCGCTTCCAGCGCAGCGGCCACCAGACCGGAGAACAGCGGGTGTGCACTGTTCGGGCGGCTCTGGAACTCGGGGTGGTACTGGCAGGCAATGAAGAAGGGATGGGAGGGAAGCTCCACCACTTCCACCAGGCCGTGCTCATCATTCACAGCGGAAATCACCATGCCGCCGTTCTCCACCTCCTCGCGGTAATCGGCATTGAACTCGTAGCGATGACGGTGGCGCTCGGAGATAACCTCTTTGTTATCATAGAGCTTGCTGCAGAGCGTACCGGGCTTGATGTGGGCGGGGTAAGCACCCAGGCGCATGGTGGCACCCATGTTCTCGATGTGCTTCTGCTCCTCCTGCAGGCAGACCACGGGGGCCTTGCTGTCCTTGTTGAACTCGGTGGAGTTGGCATCGGCGTGGCCCAGCACGTTGCGGGCGAACTCGATGACGGCCACCTGCATGCCAAGGCAGATACCCAGGAAGGGAATATTGTTCTCGCGGGCATACTGCACGGCCTTGATCTTGCCTTCCACACCGCGGTCACCGAAGCCACCAGGCACCAGAATGCCGTCCACCTTGCCAATCATCTCCTCACAGGAGCCGTTGGTCAGAGCCTCGGCATCCACACGCACCACCTCTACGCGGCAGTCGTTGGCAGCACCGGCGTGGGTGAAACTTTCGTAAATGGACTTGTAAGCATCCTGCAGGGAAATGTACTTGCCCACCACGGCGATGCGCACGCTGTGGGAGGGGTGAATCACGCGGCCCACAAACTTCTGCCAGTCGTCCATCTTGGGCTTGGGAACGGTCAGGCCCAGAACATCGGTCACGATGCGGTCCACCTTGTCGCGGCCCAGGTCGATGGGGCATTCGTAAATGCTGTGCTTCACGTCGCAGAAGGCTACCACGTTGGAGGCGGGCACGTTGCAGAACATGGCAATCTTGCGCTTCTCCTCATCGGTCAGGTTGTCCATCTCCGTACGGCACACAATCATGTCCGGCTGAATACCGATTTCGCGCAGCTTGGCCACACTCTGCTGCGTGGGCTTGGTCTTGGTTTCTCCGGCGGCCTTGATGTAGGGCAGCAGGGTCACGTGGATGAAGCAGCAGTTGTTGCGCCCCACCTCCTGGCTGAACTGGCGCAGGGATTCCAGGAACAGGAAGCCCTCGATATCACCCACGGTACCACCGATTTCGGTGATAATCACGTCGCAGTTCTTGTTCTTCTCCGTCAGGTCGTAAAGGCGCTGCTTGATTTCGTCCGTCACATGCGGGATGTACTGAACCGTCTTGCCCAGGTAGTCGCCGCGGCGTTCCTTCTCCAGCACGCGCTCGAACACCTTACCACTGGTCAGGTTGTTCAGGCGGGAAAGTTCGCAATGAACAAAGCGCTCGTAGTGGCCGAGGTCAAGGTCGGTCTCGGCACCGTCATTCAGCACGTACACTTCACCGTGCTGGTAGGGGCTCATGGTGCCCGGGTCGATGTTCAGATACGGGTCAAACTTCTGCATGGTCACCTCAAGACCGCAATGCTCCAGCAGCGTGCCGATGGACGCTGCGGCAAGGCCTTTACCCAGGGAGGAAACAACACCGCCGGTTACAAAGATGTATTTCATAATTGTGTACTCTGTGTGGTTAAGGTAAGAATAACAGATTTCACGCATACTGTCGAGTTTTTGTCCACACACCGTGATTCTATCCCGCATTTTTAGCCTCATAAGCAGCTTATTATAAAATAACACTTGCCTTTTCAGGAAATTTTCCTATACTTTCTTAGGCGGCTTTATTAAGTTATGACTTCCAAGGCAAGAATCACGCATTTCATGCAGCAGCAGCAGCAGGCCACACGTCCGCAGATAGCGGAAGCAATGGGGCTGAGCCTGGTGAGTACGAATGCCGCCGTAGCCGCCCTGGAGAAGGAGGGCGTGCTTATCGCCGGGGAGAGCATTCCCTCCGGGGGCGGACGCCCGGTGCGGGTGTATCATTTCAATGCCGGGCATGCCGCCGTGGCCCTCATCACCGCCACCCCGGAAGCCCACTGTACCCTGCTGCGCTGTGAACTGCTGAACCTGCATGGCCGGCAGATTGAGCAGAAAGAAGCCCGCTTCGTGCAGATTCATGCCGAAAGTCTGGATGAATGGCTGGATGACGCCGCACGCCACCACAAGCTGCAGCGCATCTGCCTGCCTCCCGGGCTGGGCAGCAGCCTGCACGCCCACCTGCAGAAGCGGCACAACTGCCCGGTGCACGAGTATTCAGCAGCCGAATCGCTGGTAAGCGACAAGGAAAACACCCTCACCCTGCTCCTGCTGCGCGGCGAATCCCCGCAGGGAGCGCTTCGCCGCTATGGCCACATTACCCCCTGCCCCCTTCTGCAGCACCTCCCCCTGCCACTGGACTGGGCAACCCTGGACTATGCCGACCACGCCATGGTGGAGGAAATGCTGGCACGACTGCTACAACTGCTCACCTGCACCCTGAATCCGGCACACATCGTGCTGCACGCCGATTTCTGGAACGACCGTCTCATCTCCCGACTGAATTTCAACATCAACACCAAGCTCCGCAGCATCGACTCCCCGCCCAGGCTGCATTTCAGAACCATCACCGCAGAAAAACTAGCTCCGCGCCTGAGAATCGCCATGGCGGGAGCATAATGGGCTGGGCATAACCTTTTCAATACAAGTCCTGTAAGTCACGATTCAGACAGATACCTATTGACATCCCGGCGGGAGTATCTATAATGAAACCATGAGCGAGTTTGCCGGAAAGGTTGTAGTGGTAACAGGTGGTGCACAGGGCATAGGCCGCTGCATTGCAGAGCAGTTCAGCGCAGCCGGGGCCACGGTGTGCGTGTTTGATTTGCAGGAGAACCCGTATTTCACGGGCAATCTGGCGGAGGAGGCCGATTTGCGAGCCTTCTGCGCCAAGGTGCTGGCGGAGCACGGGCATGTGGATTACCTCATCAACAACGCCGCGCCGCTCTTCAAGGGTCTGCCGAATTGCAGCTGGGAGGAGTTCAACTACGCCCTGAAGGTGGGTGTGGCCGCGCCATACATGCTCACCCGCTTGTTCCAGGAGCATTTTGCACCGGGTGCAGCCATTGTAAACATCTCCTCCAGCCGAGACCGCATGAGCATGCCCGGCTCGGAAAGCTACACTGCGGCCAAGGGAGGCATTGCCGCCCTCACCCACGCACTGGCCGTTTCTCTTTCCGGGAGGGTGCGGGTAAACTCCATTTCTCCGGGCTGGATTGAGACCGGCAGCGCCGTGTACAGTGGGGCGGATGCAGTCCAGCATCCGGCAGGCCGCGTAGGCAGGCCGCAGGATATTGCCGACATGGTGCTCTTCCTCTGCTCTGCCAAGGCCGGCTTCATCACCGGCGAGAACATCTGCATAGACGGCGGCATGACCCGCCAGATGATTTACCACGGCGACCACGGCTGGTCACTCACCCCCGGCAAATAATCATGGGCACCTACCCCGTACGATACAGCGGCGGCGAAATCATCTGCATCGGCGACGAGGCAGAGCTGACCTTGCCGGATGGTAACACCCGGCGCATACGCATCGGCGCACTGAACTCCGATAGCTGGAACCGCGCCGAGGGTCGCGAGTTTCCGCATGATATTCCACGACTCAACCTGGAACATCATGATAAGACTCTCCTCTGGAACATATCCCTCGAAGGCCTGTCCCAGCGATTTAATCCGGCTGATTTACGACTCATGCAGCGTTCTGAGAAGCTCTTTTATAACGATGGCCGCGAGATGTACCCCGGCGACCTCATCTGGGAGAACGGGGAAAAGCGCTTGTATGTCTTCAGCGGGGTCTGGCGCAAGGATGACCCGGATTACAGCTGGTTCTTCGAAATGGGAAAAGAGGAGGAATTTGTGCTCAACTTTGAGCCCTATTCCGGCGGCGGCTGTGCCTTCACCTGCACCTACTGCGATGCGGAAGGCAACCGCAGCGCAGCCATGGATCACATTACCTTCGTTGAGCGAGGAGTAAAGTTCTTCAGCTGATTACCATATATCAAAATTCCCCTGAAACAACTACGCCCCTGCGACTAAAAAGTCGCAGGGGCGAGTTAATCTGAAAAAAGCCTTAGTAGGCGCGGGCCCAAAGGACACGGCGGGTGGTGGGGCGACCGGTGAGGATGCAGGGAGCAGCCTCTGCAGCGCAGCCCATCTCACCCTGCGGGATGCAGCGGATGGAGATACGCAGGCTCTTGGCCAGGGTCTCTTCCTCCTCGGGGGTACCATCCCACGGGCAGAGCAGCCAGTCGGCATCGCCCTCTCCGTTGAAATTGGCCTTCAGCTCATCCAGGCTAGAGCAGGTGCGGATGTGGCTGTCGCGGAACTCGCGCTGGCGCTGCAGCAGAGTGCTCTGGATATCCTCCAGCAGGGAGACGGCGTTCTCCACAAACTCAGTTTCGGAGATAAAGCTCTTCTCGTTGCTGGCCTGGTCGCGGCGGCAGAGGCATACAGACCCCTTCTCCAGGTCGCGCGGACCAATCTCCACACGAACGGGTACGCCCTTCTTAATCCAATCCCACTTCTTGGTGCCACCGTTGATATCGCGGGTATCAACCTGCACACGCAGGGGCATGCCGTGGAAGTTCATAGTGCTAAGCTTATCGGCCAGAGCCTGGCAGTGAGCGATGATGGCATCCTTCGTATCAGCCTTGGGCGTGACGGGGATGATAACAATCTGCTTGGGAGCCACGCGGGGCGGGCATACCAGGCCGTCGTCATCGGAGTGAGCCATGATGAGGGTACCAATCATGCGGGTGGAAACACCCCAGGAGGTGGTCCAGGCAAACTGGCGCTCGTTGTTGCGGCCTGCGAAGGAAATGTTCTGAGCCTTGGCAAAGTTCTGACCCAGGAAGTGGGAGGTACCGGCCTGAATGGCCTTGCGGTCCTGCACCATGGCCTCCACCGTGAAGGTGCGCACAGCACCCGGGAAACGCTCGTGCTCGGTCTTCTCACCGGGAATCACATCCACGGCAAGCACATCGCGCTGGAATTCCTCATACACCTTGTGCATGAGTGCGGTCTCTTCCTCTGCCTCCTCGCGGGTTTCGTGGGCGGTGTGGCCTTCCTGCCACAGGAACTCAGCCGTGCGCAGGGAGATACGCGGACGCATTTCCCAGCGCATCACGTTGCACCACTGGTTCACCTTGATAGGAAGCTCGCGGTAGGACTCCAGCCAGCGGGAGAACGCAGCACCAATCACCGTCTCGGAAGTGGGACGAATCACGTACTTATCCGTAAGCTCGCCGGAAGGAATCATGCGGGTCTTGCCGGTTTCGGGGTCCTTCACAGCCTCCAGGCGGTGGTGAGTCACCACGGCGCATTCAGTAGCAAAGCCTTCTGCGTGTTCGGCTTCCTTTTCCAGGTAAGAAACCGGGATAAGCATGGGGAAATAGGCATTGGTGTGGCCGGTGCGCTTGAAGTCAGCATCAAGCTGCTGCTGGATGAGTTCCCAGATAGCGTAGCCCCAGGGCTTGATGACCATGCAGCCACGAACCTCGGAATTTTCGGCGAGGTCTGCTGCCTTGATAACCTGCTGGTACCACTCGGGGAAATCCTGAGCACGAGTGGGAGAAATAGCGTTCTGTTGTGCCATGGCGTGAATTGTATGGATTATGGTTAAAATGTCAATGAAAATCAGTACTTGCTCTCGCGGTAAAATTTGTGGTTGAGCACCGCCAGCAGAATCATGAAAATGGTGAGTAGCCACAGTCCGAGTGTGCCGAACACCAGGGCTGCCACCACCGCAACAGCCAGGCTGATGGCGTGCATCTGCGGCCGGGATTTCATGAGCCCCTCCATAATCTGCCCACCATCCAACGGGAAAATCGGCAGCAGGTTCAGCAGCGTCCACCAGCAGCTCACCTCAATCAGGTAGAAAAACAGGAACATGACCAGCGGCGGAAATTCTGACACGGCAATACAGGGCATACACCCCAGGGCAAAGCTGCTTGCAAACAGCGTTCCCAGAATAAAATCCCCCACATACAGACAAAGCCCCAGATAAGTGATAATACCCACCGCAAGAGAGGCCAGCGGCCCGGCAGCCGTCATCACCACACCCTGCATGCGGGTAAGCCGCGCAGTCTCATTCGTGCAGTCACCACCCAGCCACGCCAGGTAAACACAGGGATACCCGCCACCAAGCCGGCGCCCCACCAGGGCATGACCCATCTCATGAGCCAGCAGAATAACAAAGGCAGAAACAATGAAAAGCAGCGCACTCATCAACTCCACCACGCTTGACACACAATACGCCCGTCCCAGAATAGCCAGGGTCAACCAGAGCGTAGGGTGGATACATACCTGTACCCCGAATAGAGAGAAACGTATCATCGCCCGCCATTCTATGGGTGCACCCCTCTCCCTGCAAGCTCGCAGGAAGCCATACCCCGCATCATGACAAGGAAATTTATCGCGGAACAGTCTCTTTTCTTGCTTGCAGATTGCTTAAGAATTATGTAATATATTGGCAATCCATGGAAGCCGAATACACAGAGGACGACATTCAAACATTAGACTGGCGCGAACACATCCGTCTGCGCCCGGGTATGTACATTGGCAAGCTGGGCGATGGCAGCATGCCCGATGACGGTCTGTACGTACTGCTCAAGGAAGTGATAGACAACTCGATTGACGAGTTCGTGATGGGTGTCGGCAAGAAAATCATGGTCAGCATCAGCAAGGAAGGTCTGTGCGAGGTGCGAGACTTCGGCCGAGGCATCCCTCTGGGCAAGCTCTACGAATGCGCCGCCAAAATCAACACCGGCGGCAAATACGATGGCGAGGCTTTCAAGAAATCCGTAGGTCTGAACGGCGTGGGCATCAAGGCCGTGAACGCCCTTTCCGAAACATTCGAAATCCAGGCCTACCGCGAAGGGCAGACCCGCCGCATCCAGTTCCGCGCCGGTGAGATGGTTGAAGGAACCGATATCACCAAAACCACCGACCAGCCGGACGGCACCCGCGTGGCCTTCATGGTAGACCGCAGCATCTTTGCCGCAGATGCAGCTTACAACCTGCAGTTTGTGGAACGCATGTGCCGCTACTACTGCTACCTGAACACCGGCCTTACCATCAATCTGAACGGCCGCAACATTTCCTCCAAGAATGGTCTGCTTGACCTGCTGAAGGAGGAAATGAAGGAGGAGCCCATCTACGCACCTATCCATATCTCCGGCACAGATATCGAAATCGCCATCACCCACGGCGATGACTACGGCGAGGAATACTACTCCTTCGTGAACGGCCAGCACACCACCATGGGCGGCACCCACCAGGCTGCCTTCCGCGAGGCTATCGTCAAAACCCTGCAGGGCTACTTCAAGAAGAGCTACGAAGGCTCTGATATCCGCAACGGTATCCAGGCCGCCATCAGCATCAAGGTCATCGAACCCGTGTTCGAATCCCAGACCAAGACCAAGCTGGGCAGCAACACCATGGGCCCAGGTAAGGAAACCATCCGCACCTTTGTACTCAACTTCCTCTCCCGCGAACTGGATAACTACCTGCACCGCCACCCCGAAATCGGCGAGGCGATGGAGGAGAAAATCAAGGAGAGCGAAAAGACTCGTAAGGAGGTAGCCGGCGTGACCGGCAAGGTTGCCAAGGAACGCGCAAAGAAAGCCAAGATTCACACCCGCAAGCTGCGCGACTGCCGCGTGCACTACGACACCAAGCACAAACGCGCGAAGGACACCATGCTCTTCATCACCGAAGGTGACTCCGCTTCCGGCTCCATCACCACCGCACGCGATGCCGAGACCCAGGCCGTATTCTCCCTGCGCGGCAAACCGGCTAACAGCTTCGGCATGAACCGCGCTGCCCTGTTTGAGGAAAAGCGCAACGAGGAGCTCGACTTCCTGCACCTGGCGCTCAACATTGACCGCAGCATGGAGGATTTGCGCTACAACAAGGTCATCATCGCCACCGATGCTGATGTGGACGGCATGCATATCCGCCTGCTGCTGCTCACCTTCTTCATCCAGTACTTCCCGGATCTCATCCGCGAGGGGCACCTCTTCATCCTGCAGACCCCGCTCTTCCGAGTCC
>JAGBZE010000152.1 GCA_017628435.1 Akkermansia sp. | reverse complement strand
GTTCACGGCGGTGCCCCACTCGCTGGGGATGCCGTATTTCTGGCGGTAGGTGATGGCGCGCTCGTTGTTCCAGGAGCCGAACACAGCGCCGATGGCGCCCTGCAGCTGGTCCCACGGGCTGGTGGGGAATATCTCGCCGGTGCGCTTGAGCACCAGGGTCTTGAAGCGGCTCACCAGCTCCTGATTATCCTCGGCGGTGAGCTCGGAGTCGGAGATGTCCTGACCGTAGCGTTCCTGCTTCAGCGCGTGGATGACGCTCTCGAAGGGTTCCATGTCTTCGTTCTCGTTCTTCTGCACGCCCATCACCACATCGCCGTACATCTGCACAAAGCGGCGGTAGCAGTCCCAGGCAAAGCGGGGGTTGCTGGTGGCCTGGGCCATGGAGGCCACGGTCTCATCATTCAGACCGAGGTTCAGGATGGTATCCATCATGCCGGGCATGGATTCGCGGGCACCGGAGCGCACGGAGACGAGCAGGGGCATTTCTGCGGTGTCGCCGAACTTGCGGCCTACGAGGGCTTCCATCTTCGCGATGCCTTCCTTCACGCAGCCATCAAGCTCTGCGGGGTAGGTGCGGCCGTTGTCGTAGTAATAAGTGCAGACCTCAGTGGTGATGGTGAAGCCTGGGGGCACCGGTAGACCGATGCGGGCCATTTCGGCCAGGTTTGCGCCCTTGCCACCGAGCAGGGCCTTCATGCTGCCGTCGCCATCGGCGGTTCCGCCGCCGAAATGATATACTATCTTGTTCATCTTGGTATGCTTCTTGAATAAAAAATTTAGAAAGTAGACATGTTACGCCTTTGTAGATGTGGTGTCAAGCAGTCCGCACGCGCATGACGCGTAAAAAATAGTTACTTTGCACTTGACCCTTTTGCGGCGATGTGGTAGCGTGCCCTCAGCGGACACTGACGCCGCAGTAACGTATCTTCCACTCGCTATGTCTACAGAACTTCCCCAGAAAGTCCATTCCCACGTGTTGAGCGGCCGTGTCACGGTAGTTGCCGCCCGCTACAACGAGAAGTACACCGATGCACTTCTGCAGAATTGCCTGGATGAGCTGGCAGAGGCCGCGCCTGGGGTAGAGGTGGAAGTGGTGCGCGTGCCGGGGGCCTTTGAGGTGCCGATGATGGTGAGGCGCTCTATTGTGCAGCCTGTCAGCGGTGAGACCCCCTCGGCTGTCATTGCCTTTGGCGTGATTCTGCGCGGCAGCACGGCCCATGCCGACCTGATTGGCACGGCTATTACGAACCAGCTCATGAGCATTGCCTGCGAATCGCTGATTCCGGTGGTGCATGAGGTGCTGCTGCTTAACAATGAGGAGCAGGCATTTGCCCGCTGCATTGCCAGCTCCCTGAACCGTGGTCGCGAGGCCGCCCGCGCCGCCATTGCCATGCTGAATCTGCTGCAGGAGCAGTATGATGAGGCTAAGTTTGTTGCCCGCCGCAACTCCGTGAGCCGCACCGGTTCTCTTATCTGATACCTAACCCGAAGCAGATGATGAATATTTCCCGTAGTAAAGTACGCCAGGGGGCTCTCAGCTATCTGTATGCCTACCTGTCCAATGGTTCCCAGCCCGTGGATTCCGCCGTGTTCTGGTCAATCGCCCAGGAGAAGGAGGTGGACCACCTGCGCACTGCCCGCGCCAAGGCTCTGCTGCATGTCTGCCGCGCCACGGCAGATTCCGCCCGTCTGCTGGCGGAGCGCGTGCAGAATCTGGAGAACCTCATGCATGCCGACCTGACCGCCGCCGGCCTGCTGGAGGATGTGCAGCGCTATGCCAACCAGTCTTCCAATTTCGATGCCGCCGTGAAGGCTCTGCAGTATTGCCTGGCCGATAAGCGCCGCGACACCACGGATCAGCTGGTGCTTTGCGCCGGCGATGTGATGCGCCTGGCCAAGGCTGTGCTGGGGCTGGGCCGCGATATGCTGCCCAGGTTTGCGGATTTTCCGGCATACCGCCCGCAGCTGGAGGCTCTGGCTGCTGTGGTGAACCGTCGCGCCCGCATGCTCGAGACCTGCAGCCAGCTGGAGGACCTGAAGGCACTGGAGGACAACAAGGAGTATGCCGGTCTGGTGCGCATGCACCAGGATATGCTGGAGCTTCGCCCGGCTGTGGAAACCCTGGCCAAGGCTATCATTGCCCACATTCCGCTCATGGAACCCCGCCTGGAGGCTCTGCTGAACAATTACTCCACAGAGCGTCTGGATGTGGTGGATAAGTGCATTCTTTACATTGCGCTTTATGAGCTTACGGAGAATGGTCTGGATGTGCCCATCGTGGTGTCTGAGGTGACGTCTCTGGCTAATGAATACTCCGGCTCCAAGAGCGCCCAGTTCATTCACGGTGTAGTGGCTGCTGCCGCAAAGAACTAAACACCCATGGCCCATTTCTTTACCCGCCTGATAGATAAGTTCCTCGGCGAACCTGAGATTGATTGGGATGAGCTGGAGGCAGACCTCATTTCGTCGGATATCGGCGCCAAACGCGTGATTCCGCTTATCGAGGACCTGCAGGAGCAGAACTCGCAGGATGCCTGCGATATTGTGGACTATATCAAGGCCCAGCTGCGCGCTGCGTTCCCGGCCACTCTGCCCCAGTTGCCTGCACCGGTTGCGGGCAGGCCGGTGGTTATCATGATGGTGGGTGTGAATGGTGCCGGCAAGACCACCACCAGCGCCAAGCTGGCTCACCTGCTGCAGAAGCAGGGGCACAAGGTGCTGCTGGCTGCGGCCGATACGTTCCGCGCGGCGGCTGTGGAGCAGCTGGAGAGCTGGGCCACACGCCTGAATGTGCCGCTGTACAAGGGCCGCGAGAACCAGGACCCCGCCTCCGTGTGCTACGAGGCACACACACGCGCCATCAATGAGGGCGTGCAGTACCTTATCTGCGATACGGCAGGCCGCCTGCACACGCGCCATAACCTGATGGAGGAGCTTTCCAAGATTCGCCGCTCTATTGCCAAGCAGGATGCCGATGCCCCGCAGGCCTGTTACCTGGTGGTGGATGCCACCACGGGCGGCAACGCGCTCATGCAGGCTCGCGAGTTCCACAAGGCTACGCCGCTCACCGCAGTGGTGGTCACCAAGATGGACGGCTCCGGCAAGGGCGGTGTAGCTGTGGCTATTCAGGATGAACTGCAGATTTCTCCCGTGTTCCTGGGTGTGGGTGAGGGTAAGGATGACCTTATTCCCTTCAAGGTGAACGAGTACGTGGATACCCTGCTGTAAGCGCGCTATGGATTGTCTGCTCGAATACACGCGCGAGGGCCTGGTGGAGCTGTTGGGCTCCATGGGGCATAAGGCGTTCCGCGCCACCCAGCTGCAGGAGTGGATCTGGAAGCACCGTGCCACCTCCTTTGAGCAGATGAGCAATCTGCCCCCCGCGCTGCGTGCCGAGCTGGCCGGGCGTTTCTGCCTGCGCCCGCTGCAGGTGGTGGAGGTGAATGAGAGCACCACCGGCACTACCCGCAAGTTCCTTTCCCGCATGCAGGATGGCCACCTGGTGGAATCCGTCATTATTCCGGCGGCGGTGGGGCAGGGCGGTGCGCATAGCTCGCGCATCACGCTGTGTGTTTCCTCTCAGGTGGGGTGCGCTTTCGGCTGCCGGTTCTGTGCCAGCGGGCTGCTGGGTTTCACCCGCAACCTGACCGCCTCTGAGATTCTGGGCCAGATTCTGGCGGCAGAGGAAATTGCCGGCGAGCGCGTGGATAATCTGGTATTCATGGGCATGGGTGAGCCCCTGGCTAATATGGATAACCTGCTGGCGGCCCTCACCATGATTCTGGACCCGCACGGGCTCAACATCGGCGCGCGCCACATCACCATTTCCACCTCCGGCAATGTGCCCGGGCTGCGCCGCCTGGCTGCTTTCGGCAAGCCGCTGCGTCTGGCGGTCTCGCTGCACGGCGCCAGCGATGACGTGCGCTCCCAGGTGATGCCGGTGAACCGCAAGTGGCCCATGGGTGAGCTGATTCCTGCGCTGAAGGAATGGAACCGCACCGGCAAACACATGATTACCTTGGAGTACATTCTGATTCAGGATGTGAATGCCATGCTGCCCGAAGCCCGCAAGCTGGCCCGCATTGCCCGCGACCTGAATGCCAAGGTGAATCTCATTCCCTACAACACAGTGGAGGGACTGCCCTGGGTGCGCCCCAGCGAGGCGGATTGCAAGGCTTTCTGCCGCGCCCTCATGGCCGAGAAGATTCCCGTGACCATGCGCTACGAAAAGGGGCATGACATCAACGCCGCCTGTGGCCAGCTCCGCCTCCGCCGTACCACCCAGCAAGGGGAAGAAGAGAGGTGATACCTTATCGGAGTACGGGACTTTAGTCCCGCTGATTCCCCGGGAGAAAAAACTGGCGAGCCTGGTACTTTTTCTTTCATTCTGCGTCTGCATTTCAAAATCCCTTGACGAAATGTCGGCTGGCGTGTATAGTTCGCGCGTGAGTTCCAAGAACGTACCATTACTGACCCTCCCGACGACGGATTATGACCGCATGCTGGAAATGAGTACCCGGCAGCTGGTCAGCGTGTTGCGCAATGCCGTGCTGTCTCCGGACCGCATTGGCCGCTTTTCTCCGCGTCCGCCGGAGAATCATGATGCCTACACCGTGCATCACCGTCCGGGTTGCATCGATATTCACCTGCATGTTGGCGGTGAGGATGTGTTCTGCTGCAAGTTTGTTCCTGCCCAGGAGTATTAATGGCTCGTTTGTTGAAGATTGGATTCGCCGCGCTGGTTGCGCTGGCGCTGGATTCCTGCCAGCAGTGCCGCTGGTGCCCCGTGGTCTGGGAAATGACGGATGGGCTCCGGCCGGTGGTGGAACCGCATGAGGTGGAATTCCGCCCCATGCTGCCGGATGAACCCGGCACCCGCATTGTCGGCCGCTTTATTCTGGGTGCCGCCTCCGCCGGCGATCTGGGTAATGAATATTGCCTGCAGATGGTGCGTCGCCGCGCCGCTGCCATGGGTGGTAATGTGGTGGTGTACCTTTATCCCGGTGTGGATTATGCCCCGGTGGCCTATGTGCCGGAGAAACCTCAGGAAAATCTGCATGCCAACGATGATCTCGCCTATTGCGAGGAATAAAGGCGCTTTCGCCGCCTTGTAACATAATTGTAACGTTTCGGGCGGACATTGTGCTCGCATCCACCGGGGGTATGTGTTAAAACATTCCCAGTGAAATAACCCGGAATTTCTACTTATGGCATTACACATCCAAATGAGTGAAGAGGCCGAGAGAGAGTACAAGCGCGCCAAAATGCGTGGCATGCTCTCTTCCTTCGGTGCCGCTACGGCTCTTTCTCTGGCATTCGGCCTGACCCTGACTTTCACGGTCATCTACTTTGCCACGGAGCAGCCTGCTGAGTTCCTTGCATATGTGCCCCCGGCAGAGAATGCTGCTCCGCGTCCCGTGCCCACCACGCCCAAGCTCCAGTCCAAGGCTGCCACGCCGTCCAACACGGTGGCTCCCTCTGTGATTGTGTCTACGGGTGCTGCTCCTGTGGCCATGGCTCAGATTGACTTCGAGATGGATGATTCCACCGATGATGGCCTTTCCATAGACATCGGTATCGGTATGGATGCCGGCTTGGGTGAGCTGGGCGAGGAAGGTGGCGGTATGGGCTCCAGCCAGCCTGCTGGTTCTGCTCTGGAAGGTTCATTCTACGACCTCAAGCAGACCAAGAGCGGCTCCCCCACCAAGATTGGTAAGATTGACCCCAGTAAACAAGGTAGGTTGTTTGAAGAGGAGCTGTATGCCACTGTCAGCGCTTTCTATAAGTCGTGGAGTGCTAACGCCCTGAACCGTTTCTACAAGGCTCCGACCAAGCTGTATGCTTCCACTTTCTATGTGCCCCGAGCTCGTTCTGTTCTGGCTCCCAGAGCATTCCAGTGTGCAGATAAGGTGAAGCCCAATGCATGGGTTGCCGTCTATCGCGGTAAGGTTAAGTCTCCTGTGACAGGCAAGATTCGCTTTATCGGCACCGCGGACAACTTTATCGGTGTGCGCTTTGGTGGTAGGGTGGTTCTGGAGGCCGGCTACCGACTGCCCGGCAGATGGAAGAAGGATGACATCAATGCCGTGCGTGTTTCCGGCGGCGATGGTGTGGCGTACAGAAAGCGCGTTAAGGATGGTGAAGATCGTGACCACAAGGGGTACGAATTTATTAAGTATCCCGGGTTTAACATGTGGAATGACGAGAAGCAGCATCAGGGTGGCCTTGCTGCAGGTATCCCGATTCCCGTGAAGGAAGGTACTGTCTATCCGATTGAAGTTTCCGTGATGGACGACGCCGGTTTCATGGGCTATGTTCTCATGTGGGAGGATATGACTGGTAACCCTGTTATCAAGAATGGTAAGCTGGCGGCCGGCAAGAAGGCATATCTTTTCCGTACGAATTTCTCCCTGCCTTCGAAGGATGAGCTCTTCGGCATGCTTGGTGATGCTGCTGAGAAGAAGGACGGTAAGCCTGTAATGGACTGGGGCGAATTCGACCAGGATTCTCCCATCTGGGTGGCTGTTCCCTGATGCAGCAGAGAGACATCATTTAATCAGACACCCCCGGCTGAGTATCAATTGGCCGGGGGTGTTTGGTGTTCTTGAACCGAAAAAACGGTATTTTGAGGAAGAAACTGATAGAATGGAAGGAAAATGTAACATAATTGTAACATTCCGGACGGGCTTTGTGCTCGCGTTCACCCGGGGCATGTGTTAAAACATCCTCAGCGAAATAACCCGGAATTTCTACTTATGGCATTACATATTCAAATGAGTGAAGAGGCCGAGAGGGAGTACAAGCGCGCCAAAATGCGTGGCATGCTCTCCTCTTTCGGCGCCGCTACGGCTCTTTCTCTGGCATTCGGCCTGACCCTGACCTTCACGGTCATCTACTTTGCCACGGAGCAGCCTGCTGAGTTCCTTGCATATGTGCCCCCGGCAGAGAATGCTGCGCCGCGTCCCGTACCTACTACGCCCCAGCTCCAGTCCAAGGCTGCCACTCCGTCCAACACGGTGGCTCCCTCTGTGATTGTGTCTACGGGTGCTGCTCCTGTGGCCATGGCTCAGATTGATTTCGAGATGGACGATTCTGCTGACGATGGCCTTTCCATTGACATCGGTATGGGTATGGATACTGGCCTGGGAGAACTTGGAGAGGGGGGATCCGGTATGGGTTCCAGCCAGTCCTCCGGTTCGGCATTGGAAGGTACGTTCTATGACCTTAAACAGACAAGATCGAAAGCGCCGTCTAAGGTTGCTCCCAAAGGAAGTGTGGATAAGAATGAAATGTACAGCATAGTGTCGACGTTCCTGAGAAGCTGGGACACAAAGCTCCTTTCCCGTTTCTATTCTCCAAAATCAAAACTTTACGCATCCAATTTCGTTGTTCCTGTTGCTAAGAACACACTTGCCCCGGAGGCGTTTGGCTGCGCCAAGGAGGTGAAACCTAGTGGGTGGATGGTAGTGTATCGCGGTAAAGTCAAATCTCCGGTAGATGCAACGATTCGTTTTGTTGGTATTGGTGACGACTTTATTGCTGTGCGATTTAATGGTAAAATGGCTCTGGAAACGGGGTATGCCTGGCCTTCTCTCTTTTCTAAAGGTGATGAAGGCTCGGCAGCGTGGTGGCCTGATGGAAAGCAGCGTCCTGCCTTCCGCGCGAATATCAAGGCTGGTAAGGATCCCCGTCATAAGGGATATGACTTCATCCCGTCGCCCTCAGATATTCCGACATGGAGTAAAGAAAGCGAAATTGGTGGCTTCACTGCAGGTTCGGTAATCAAGGTGAAGGAAGGCGCTACTTATCCCATTGATATCGCCATTGCTGAAAGTGGTGGTAGCTTTGGCTACATCCTCTTGTGGGAGAATCTTTCCGATAATCCTGTTGTGAAGAATAGTAAGTTGTCTGCTGGTAAGAAATTTTATCTCTTCCGTACCAATTTCTCTGCTCCTACCAAGCAGGAAATAAGAACTCTCATTGGTAAGCATATGTCGACTAATGATTTGGAATGGGCGTCGTTTGACCCGGATTCTCCCATCTGGGTGGCTGTTCCCTGAGTTAAGTCTCCCGAAAGTAACAAAAAGCTCCAGCAGATAGTTGCTGGAGTTTTTTTGTCTACGTAACTCGTTTATAAAATGACTGCTTATCAAAAAAATGAAAAATAATGCATAAAAAATCTCAAAAATACGCTTGACGTGAAACGGTGGTTGTGATAAACTTCGCCCACGCCCTGCTACAGGGCAGCCCGAAAGAGGAAGCGCGAGGGTGCTCACTACGGCCGGGCAAGGCAATTTTCCAAGTATGACTTTCCGAGGCGCCGGGAGCAGCTGAAAAGCAAGCTCACTGGCTAACAACCTGCCAGGCGGGGCGCCGGAGAGGATAAAGAGAGGGAAGGAAAAGGTCGTGACGCGTGCCGT
>JAGBZE010000151.1 GCA_017628435.1 Akkermansia sp. | reverse complement strand
GCAAAGCCCCCTGATTTGCATCAGGGGGATCTATTTGCCAAAAACAGCTGGTGATTTTCGCTATCCTTTGATATAGGTACGCTCTACTTTAGGATGTTTACCTATTTTGGACAGCTATGGATTTGCATGCAGTCTGCCATGCTTTTTGCTTGTATAAACAGGCCCCGCATGCTAGAATGCAGGCCAGCATGAAAGTTATCACGATTTATGGCAGCAAGAGCGACCTTCCTTTCATGGAACCGGCTCGCGTATACTTCCAGGAGAACAATGTGGAGCACGAGGAGGTTATCTATTCCGCTCACCGCGATCTGCCCGCCCTGATTGATTACCTCAAAGAGCTTGAAGCCAGCAAGACCAAAGCCGTTCTGCTTTGTGTTGCAGGCCTTTCCGCAGCACTTCCCGGAGTGGTGGTCATGAACACAGAGCTGCCGGTCATCGGCGTACCGGTCCCCTGCGGTCCGCTCAACGGCGTGGATGCCCTGCTGGCCATTTCTCAGCTTCCCGGCGGAGTACCAGCCACAACGGTAGGTCTGCACAAGAAGACCCCGGTGAACGCCGCCATGGCCGCACACCGCATCATCAAGCTTGCTGAATAAGAAACCGGGCATCATCCCGGGCTCACCCACTCTATATCCACCAGATGAGTACGCCTAAGGATTTATTGACCATCGATGCGCTGAGCGACGCAGACATTCACGGCATTCTGAAAGGGGCCGCTGAAATGAAGCAGATTTTCTGTAGCGGCAAGAGCACCCCTGCTCTTGCTGGCAAATCAGTGCTCACGCTCTTCTACGAACCGAGCACCCGCACCCGATCATCCTTTGAATTGGCAGCCCGCCGTCTGCAGGCAGATGTGACCACCTTCAGTGTGGCCACTTCCTCCGTGGTAAAGGGAGAAAGCGTGCACGACACCATCGATACCCTGATGAGCATGCACATGGATTACATCATTGTGCGCCATAAGAACAGCGGTATTCCCGCTGTCATCGGGCGTCATGCCAAGGCTTCGGTCATCAATGCAGGTGACGGCGCCCATGCGCATCCCAGCCAGGCATTCCTGGATGCCTTCACCCTGCAGGAGAAATACGGAGATCTGGCGGGCAAACGAGTAGTCATCATTGGTGATATTCTGCACAGCCGCGTAGCCCGCTCCACCAGCACAATTCTGCGCCGTCTGGGTGCAGAGGTGGCCTACATGGGGCCCGGCCCCCTGGTACCACTGGAGAAGGTCACCGGCATTCCTCGTTTCACGAACTGGGATGCCGTCTTCGCATGGAAGCCGGATGTCATCTACCTGCTGCGAGTTCAGAACGAACGCATGGACACCCCCTTCTTCCCCTCAGCCGATTACCACAACGCCTTTGGCGTGACAGAGGAACGGCTGAAGCGTATCGATGACCTCGACCTGAGCATCATGCACCCCGGCCCGGTGAACCGCGGAGTGGAACTCTGCGATAACGCCATGGAATACCGTAACAGTCTCATCTGCAACCAAGTCGAGAACGGAGTAGCAGCCCGCATGAGCATTCTTTCCTACCTTACCCCACGGACTCAGAACAATGACTAATACCTACATTCGGAATGCTACCTGGGCACCCACGGGTGAAAGCTTTGATATCCGACTTGCCCCCGGCCATACCCAGCTGGTACCGGAGTTTGGCGGCATCACCATCTGCGATGCTGAGGTAAAACCTGCCGGCCAGATGAACATCCCCGAGCGCGGTCGCGTAATTGATGCCACAGGCAAAGTGATTCTTCCGGCGCTTTTCGATTTACATGCCAAGATTGAAATTGATGGCCGCAGCAAGCGAGAATCCGTAACCCGCACGGGTCAGGCTGCTGTGCAGGGTGGCGTATGGGGGCTGCTGGTGCAGCCGTCTCCCGGGTTCATGTTCGACAACAGCGCCTCGCTGGACAGTTTCCGAGAAGCCGTGGGCCAGCGTTCTGTAGCAGAGATGATTCCTGCCGGATGCATTTCTCAGGGGATGAAGGGAGACCAGCAGGCTCCCTACAATACACTGGCAGCTCGCGGAATCAATATCCTGAGCGATGCAGGTGAACGCCCCGGCAACCTGCTCATGCTGCACCGCGCCATGATGTATGTGGCAGAGCTTGATATGTGCATGGCCATCCGTGGCGATGTTCCCAGCATCACCGCAAACACGTACATGCATCCGAGCACCACATCTTACCAGCTCGGTCTGCATGGCACACCGGCCTGCGCAGAAGAAATCGGACTGGAAATCATCGTACGCCTTGCCAAGGATGCCGGTTGCCGACTGCATGTGCAGACGGTAAGCACCGCCGCCGGTGTGGACATCATTCGCCGCGCCAAAGCAGAGGGCTGCAAGATTACCGCAGAGGTAGCCCTGCACCACCTGCTCTATACCCACGAGGACGTAGGCGATTATAATACAAACTTCAAGACTGTTCCGCCCTTACGCGACAAAGCCGATGCAGAAACCCTGCTGGCAGCAGTAAAGGATGGTACCATTGACTGCATTGTATCCGACCACACTCCCTGCACTCCCTTTGCCAAGAAACAGGATTTC
>JAGBZE010000150.1 GCA_017628435.1 Akkermansia sp. | reverse complement strand
GTGAGCAGCGAGGTGGAAGTGGGACATGGAGGATGAGGAAAAAGAAAACCGGCTCCCCCGGTACGGCGGTGGGGGAGCCGGTGAAGATGTATTAAACTAATTGGTGGATTAGTTCTTCTCGGGCATCTTGCCCGTCTTGAAGTACTGCTCGATTTCCTCGAGAGTGCGGCCCTTGGTTTCCGGCAGGAAGAAGGCAGCCGTGATGAAGTAAATCACCGTGAAGCCAGCCAGCCAGAAGAATACGGTGGAGTAACCGGAGGAACCCACCCAGGGCAGGAAGGTGCCTGCAATGGTAGTGGACACGCCCTGGTTGATGAGCAGAGCAATGGCCATGCCGTTGGCGCGGATGCGGGTGGGCATGAGCTCGGAGAGAGCCAGCCATACGCACACGCCGGGACCTGCGGCATAGAAGGAGATGAACACCACGAAGAAGCCGGTCACAATCCAGCCGGTCACGGCGTTGGGCTTCATGCCGATTTCAGCGCGGGTGATGGTCACTTCCTTCACAGCGCCCTCGGGCAGCGGGGTGGACCAGAAGCAGAGCTTGTCCATGAAGGTGGGGGCCAGAGCCGTGCTCTTGGCGATGGCGATGGCGGAGCCTTCAGCTGCAGAATCAGCGAACACTTCGGCCACATCCTGCATGCTGGACTGACCCTGCGTGTAAGTCACGATGAGCTGCATGCCGGGGGCTACGGATTCACCCTGCATGAATTCGGGGTGAGCGGCGGCAATCTCGGGGGTCATAGCGGCCTTCACGGCATCGGCTGCGGAGATGTTCAGGGAATTATCCTGCACGGCGGCGGCAACCTGTTTGGTCACGTCAACACGGTTGTTCTCCACAGAGAGGAACATGGCGCCTACACCGGCAAGACCCACGATGATACCGGAGGTACCCATCTTGAGGAGGAAGGTACGGCCCTTCTTGTCCACCAGGGTCACGGCCACTACGGTCATCACCATGTTGGTGATCTTGATGGCGAGGTCAGCCCAGTTGGCCACTTCGCCCTGCAGACCAGCCTGCTGGAAAATCTTCACGGAGTAGTTCAGCACGGAGTTGATACCGGTAGCCTGCGTGCAGGCCAGAACCACCACGGCCAGGAGGAAGGGAATCACATACTTGCGCTGGAGGAGGGAATCGCCCTTGGCAGCAGCGGCCATGTCGGCCTTGGCAGCTTCCTCGGCAGCGTCGGCAGCAATCATTTCATCCAGAATCTCCTTGGCAGCAGCATCACCGTTGTTGGAGGCGAGGGAGCAGAGAGCCAGCTCGCGCTGCCCACGGCGGTACAGCCAGCGGGGGGATTCCTTCAGCTTGAAGGCGCCGAAGAAAAGGATGAGACCGGGGATGGCGGAGCACCAGAAGATGACCTGCCAGGCCATCGTCTTGCTCTCGGCGGTCACGGTGGGATCATCGGCAGCGCCTACCCACATGGTGGTCACCAGACCGATAAGGGCCGCAAACACCAGACCCACGGTAAGCATGAACTGGAACATGCCGGTACCCTTGCCGCGGGAGTTGGCATCCAGACATTCAGCCAGGTACATGGGAACCACCACACCCACGAGACCGGCACTGGCACCCTGCAGAATACGGCCACCCATCAGCATCTCGAACACGCCATTGGAGAAGCAGATGACCGGAATGCTCAGCGTGAACAGCAGAGCAGACAGGATGATAACCTTCTTGCGCCCCAGCCATTCGGCCAGCATGCCGGCGAACAGGGAGGAAAGCACGGAGCCGAAAAGAACGGCGGCCACCACGATGGCCAGTTCTTGCGGGGTGTAGGAAGAGGTCTTTTCAATGTACGGCAGGGCGGCGGCAATCACGCCTACGTCAATGCCATACAGAAGACCACCAAGGCCAGCCATTACCATCAGGTAAAGGGCATAGCGTTTCACGGAGCTCGGAAGCTCGACTTTGGTTGCGTCTGTACTCATAACGGGCGATATTATACCAGTCCCACAGTACAGTTCAACCCTAAATTCTCGATTCCCGGGGTTTTTTAAGGCAATTTCTGCGTTAGCGGGCCAGAATTCCGGGTGTGCCGCTCATGCCTGTGGGGGAAATGGGGCGTATGGCGATGCGGTCCAGTGTGTTGGCTACACGGGCAGGAATGGTGGTTCTGTTGCAGTTTCCGGGGAGTACATCCATGGTGAACCAGCGGCCTTTGCTGCCCACCTGGAGCACCCATTTGCGGGCATTGCCCTGCCAGGTGATGGTGCAGCCGTTGCCGGAGTCCAGAGCCTGCACGGAGGGGCGGGCGGGCTGGGAGCTGCCGCTCCAGGGCATGGCCGGTGGCAGGGCAATGCTGCTGTAGTATTTTGCAAGCTCTTTCTGAATGCCGCCCCGGTTGGTGCCCAGTGATTTCCAGCTCCAGAATACCTGGCCGCCGCTTTGGCGCGCAAGACTGCGGGAGAAGGAGATCTGGCGGGCAATTTCGGAGGCATTTCGGCCGGGGTCTTCCTTGCTGTTGATGCGGACGGAGGCTATGCCGGGCCAGACCGGGCGGCTGGGGTTGATGCTGCTCCACCAGCGCATGAGTGCGGGGAAGCTCTGCGGCCCCTCGCAGCGCCAGTAGAGCTGGGGTGCGAGGTAGTCCACCCAGCCCTGAACCAGCCATTTGCGGGCATCGCAGGCCAGGTCTTCGTACGCGTTCACGCCAGCCTGAACTTCAGCCGGGAAGCCGGGTTGCCAGATGCCGAAGGGGCTGATGCCCACGCGGACATGTGGTTTGGCGGCCTTGACCTGGCGGTAAAGTTCCTGCACAAAGGAATCAATGGCAGCGCGGCGCTGAGCCGGGGAGCGGCCATCGGCCACGTTGTGGTGGGGCGGGTAGGGGTAGAAATAGTCGTCCAGGTGCACGCCGTCAATATCGTAGCGGCGCACCACATCCATGATGACGCGTAGTACATGTCCGCGAGCCTGGGTGCGGGCAGGATTCAGCATGGTGGTGCTGCCGGCCTTAAGCAGCCAATCGGGTTGCTTGCGCGAGATGTGTCCGCGCCCCACCGGACGGCTGCTGACGGTGGCGCGGAAGGGGTTGAACCAGGCGTGTATTTCGATGCCGCGGCGGTGTGCTTCTGCTATGGCATAGGCTAGTGGGTCGTACCCGGGATTCTGACCCGGGCCATTCAGCCATGCGCTCCATGGTTCGAGATTGGATTGGTAGATGGCATCTCCATTTGGGCGGATCTGCAGAATGATGGCGTTGAGGCGCAGGCGTGAGGCTTGCTCAATGATGTGCAGCAGCTCTGCTTTCTGCTGGCTGGCAGAAAGTCCGGATTTGCTGGGCCAATCCAGGTTGAATACCGTTGCCACCCAGGCAGCGCGGAATTCACGCGCTGGCTCAGGGGCATTTTCATTCACCTGCTGCCAAGCCTGGGCGATACCGGCCAGCGCAAGTAGATGAATGCAGAGTGTGCGGATTACCGGGGGCATGGTGGTCAGATTGCGGTGGCGGGCTGTTGCGGGGTGTCGTCTTCCGTGAATCCCAGTTCTTTCATTTTGGCAAGGATTTCCTGCTCCGTCCAGTATTTCTTTTCTTTGATGAGACGTGCAATGATGCGTGAATTCCATTCAGCCCCTTCTGCGTTCATGTGGTAGTAGGTATCAGCCAGGATTTTATTGTTGACTGTGAGTCCCAGTCGGTTATCTTTCAGTACAGGAATTCCCGTGCGGGTAAGCTGCAGTGCGTGCATGAGTCTGCGTTTGATTTCATAATAATTGGATAACCCCACAGGAATCATAACGATAAAATCAGATTTTATCTGGCGGCATGCCTTCTGTGTACGCAGTAGCAGGGCTCGGCATTCGGGCCCGATGATGATATCGCGGGCTATGGTTTTGCGTAATTTGACATTTTGCATGGTGCTGCGGTGCACCTCCATCCATCCATCCGGGTGCAGGGTGGATTCCTTGTTGTAGACGTAGCTGTATCCGCGAGTGAGTTTGCGAACGGCACTTACAAGCATGCTGCTGGCATTTGACGCCAGCAGGGAAGAAAGATTGCCGGGTTCCAGGGGAATGATACCATGCTGGAATGCATTCGTGCCGAAAAGATGAAAGGCAAGTTGCATGCCAATGTCGGTTGTGTGAATGTCTTCTTCGTAACAGCTTATGAAACTGAGCACCAAGGTGTCGCCAGGCTGGATGTGGTTCATGCCGATGGCTGCATTGCTTACCAGACCGCAGCCGGCTGCGGTGGCGGTATTCACCACGGCGATACCGGCTTCTTCCTGCATCACGGAGGGAATCAGGCAGGTTTTTGCTTCAGACCCACCCGCAATGATGTAGCAGGAATGCCCCTCTGCGCGGAGTTTCTGCTCGTGCAGCGTGGTAATGGCATCTGCTTTTTTGTAGAAGCAGAGTTCCGGGTGTACAAAGTAATTATACAGTTGGATGAGAATCAGGGCAGCTAGAACACCCGCTGATATGCAGAGGAGGAGGCGTTTCATGGGAATCAGAAGGCGAAGTAGATAAATTGATTGGGTGTCGGATTATACAGAAGAATCATGATAGCCACCATGATGCTGCAACTTATGGGATGGAGTAGTATTTTGTATGGATGCTGGTATTTTTTCCAGGAAATGGCTTCTGCCAGTATGCAGAGTAGAGAAAGGACAATCATGAAGGGGATGTAACAATTGTTGATAATCCGGTGCTTGTAGTTTAGGGTGCTAATCAGTCCGTTGATATGATAATTTTCCGGCGTGGAGAGTTGTTCCAGGTACTGGCAGAGAAGTGTAGAATTGGTGGTGTAGAAGAACATCCACACAAAGGCCATGTATACGAAAGTAAGCAGCCAGCCCAGCGGAGCCCAGAGTCGCAGGCCGGCGTTGTGGAAGATGCGGTGTGCCACCAGAGCCAGGCCTGCCAGTCCGCCCCAGATGATGAAGTTCCAACCGGCGCCGTGCCACAGACCGGAAATGAGGAATACGAGCAACATGTTGATAGCCCAGCGTTTGGTGCGGCTGCCGCCCAGGGAGAAGTAGATGTAGTCTGTGAACCATTGGGTGAGCGAGGTATGCCAGCGCCGCCAGAACTCTTTGATATTGCACGCTGTATAGGGGCTGAGGAAGTTCATTCGTAAGGTGATTCCCATGCAGCGGGCAATGCCGTAGGCGGTAAGCCCGTAGCCGCCAAAATCGAAATAGATACGGAAAGTGAAGAGCAGGTTGTTCAACCAAATCACCCAGGCGTTGCCCCAGTTGTATTTTTCCCACATGGCGAATGCCAGGTTATCTGCCAGGGCAATTTTGAAAAACAGCCCCAGAATGATATAGGGGATGCCTGCCTCCAGATTTTGCTTGGAACAGTTCAGCTCCATTTTCTCCACCTGGGGCAGCAGGTCGGCGCGGCGTTCGATGGGGCCTGCCACAATCTGCGGGAAATAGGCGCAGAAATTCATATAATCCAGCCATTTGGGCATGGGTTCGCTGCGCATGAGTGTATCAATGCAGAACCCGATGACCTGGAATGTATAGAAGGAAATGCCGATGGGGATGATGAGGTTACGCAGCGTATCCCATTCCTGCTGCAGGATATTGCCGAAGAAGTAGCCGTATTTGTAATAACCCAGGGGCAGCAGCAGCAGGGGAATGAGTGCGCCCAGAAGCCAGCGACGGGCAGTCATTCCCAGGCTGCAGCCCCAGCGGCAAAGGAAATAGGCCGAAATGGTGACGATGAGGAAGATAACAAGCGTAGTTTCATTGGCAATGCCCAGCAGAATGAGGCTGAGCCCCAGTATGAGGAGCTTGTGGAAGAGTTGTTTGGCTACGGGCCTGTTTTTCAGCAGCCAATCCCCCACGGCCAGAACCAGAATGGCCGGCAACAGGCTGTACCAGAATGATGCAGTTGAAAAGTCCATGTGTTAAATCCTATACTTCCTCTGCCACGTCGTCCTGTGGCAGACTGTTGATTGCTTCGTCTGTTGAACCATCGATGTCCGGTGTGTCGTCTGCCTCCTCGGCTACATCGGCGGCATCGCCTGGGTCTTCAGCCAGTTCGGCATGCACGGTGCACAGCGGGCGTTGTTTGGTGAAATCGGCCATGGTTTCGATGTAGGCTTTACCTTCGTATTCACAGCCGGCGTGGGCCAGCATGCCGGAGGTGCGGCAGAGGCGGATGCCGCTGTTGCGTCCGCCTGCAGGTGCGGTGCGGATGCCCTTCATCTGGTAGCCGCGGGCTGCTGCACACTGCATTACCCCCACCCAGAGCGGTAGTGCCACGGTGCCGCCGTAAGCCTTGTCGGCAATCATGGTGGGGCGGTCAAAGCCCACCCATACAGCAGCTGTCAGGTCAGTGGTGAATCCGCAGAACCAGGCGTTGGTGTAGTTGTTGGTGGTGCCGGTTTTGCCGCCGCAGGGGTGCTTGAAGCCCAGGCGTTGCACGCTGCCGGCGGTGCCGCCTGGCTTGGTAATCTGCTGCAGCACATTGGAAACCGCGTTGGCTGCGCGGGTGGAACATACGCGGCGGGCACTTGGGGTGTTCTGCCACACTACGCGGCCGGCCTTATCTGTGATGCTGTGAATGATGTAAGGTGTGGGGCGCACGCCGCCGTTGGCAAAGGTAGTGAAAGCACCGGCCACCTCCAGGGGGGAGGCTTCCCAGGTGCCCAGGTAGATGGTGGGGCCGGGCGTTTTGGCTGGGCGGGGGAACCCGGCGGTCAGCGCGGTGTTGATGACATTTTGCAATCCGGCAATGTTACCGGCGCGCACGGCCATGGTATTTCGGCTCTTCAACAGGCCCCAGGCAGCCGGGTGGTTGCCGGTGAATCGCCCGTCCGAGTTTCGGGGACGCCACTTAGGGGCACCGGCAATTTCGCCACGCATGATGGAATTGTCCGATAAGAGTGAGTGCGGGCCATAGCCCTTCTCGAAATAGGCGGCATACACCAGAGGCTTGAACACGGAGCCCACCTGGCGGCGGCTTTGCAGCGCGCGGTTCAGCGGAGATTCAGTGCTGTCTCGCCCGCCCACCACAGCCAGCAGTGCGCCGGTAGCGTTGTCGATGACGGTGCAGGCAGCCTGCAGGTATTTCGGGCGCAGTTTATCAGCTTCTTCCCTGGGGGTTTTTGCTTTCAGGGCTTTGAACTGGGCGCGGGTCTGGTGCTTCCAGCCCTTCTGCTTTTCAAACATAGCGGTGAGCCGTGCGTCAATCTCTCGCATAGCATCATCCTGCAGGTCAATATCCAGCGTAGTCTGCACGCGCAGACCGCCGGAAATCACAACTTCCTCTTTCAGCCGTTCATCCTTGGAGTCCAGCATGGAGAGTAGGTGATCCACCTCAGTGCGTACCAGGTCCAGGGCGTAGTTATCATTGCCGCGGCGCTCGGGTTTGCGGGTCACCAGCTCTTCCTTCAGGGCGTATTCGTATTCGTTGCGGGTAATCTTGCCGTGCTCGTACATGAGCTTGAGCACCTTGTCGCGCTGCACCCTGGCGGAGGACAGGCTCTTGTAGGGAGAGAACTGGTTAGGGCTGCAGATGATGCCAGCCAGCATAGCGGCCTCGCCCACGGTGAGGTCGCGCGGCAGTTTGTCAAAGTAGCCGTAGGCCGCTTGTTTGAGCCCCAGGAAGGTGTGCCCCCAGAACACGCGGTTCAGGTAGCAGGTGAGGATGGTTTCCTTGTCGTAAGTGGACTCTATGCGGCGGGCCAGGGCCATTTCGGTGAACTTGGCATCGAAGCTACGCTCGGCGTGGTTGTAGGTGTTCTTTGCCAGCTGCATGGTCAGGGTGGAAGCGCCCTGGGTGGTGCGGTGGTGCTTGAATACCTGAGCCACAGCGCGCAGCATGCCGCGCGGGTCAATGCCGCCGTGGGTCCAGA
This sequence comes from Akkermansia sp., assembly GCA_017628435.1. Lineage (GTDB taxonomy): Bacteria > Verrucomicrobiota > Verrucomicrobiia > Verrucomicrobiales > Akkermansiaceae > Akkermansia. The sequence continues at coordinate 3,917 of JAGBZE010000150.1, read as the reverse complement.
AAGAGCGGTCTTCCTGCATCACCAGCGCGTCAATCATGTAGCGTGGCACCTCTTCGTGAACATTGATGATGCTGCGGCGGTTCTCGCCGTGCAATGTGCCTATTTCGTTGCCCTTGCGGTCCAGCACAATGGTGCGCTCCGGCATGCGGGTCACCTGCGATAAATCGTATCTGCCTGCCTTCACGCCGTAGATAACGGCCAGAATACCACCCAGAATCAGCCCCACAAAACCCAGACTCAGGAATATCTTGGTGGGAATGAGAATGATTTTCGGCAGGTTGCGCAGCGCCCAGAAAACCATGCGCAGCGGCAGCGTGACCATGAGCCATATGGCGCGCAGGCAGCCCGTACCTTTGCGGGGCGGACGCTGGAACTCATGAAAGGGATTTTCGTTTTCCGGCAGCGGCTCGTAGGGGGTATCATCGTGCTCCCAGGCGCGGCGGGGGGCTGGTTTGGCGGGCTCTGCATCGTAGCTGCTGTAGCTGCGGGCGGGTGCCTGCCGGCGGCGGGGTGGGGCCTGGGTGCGGTAATCCGCCCGTTCCCTCGGTTCGGGAACAGTGTACTCATCCTCCTCGGGGGATTTGTAGCGTGCCATGGGGTGGATTACGAGGCTATGGGTTTGATGATGAGTTTGCCCAGGGTCTCATCCTTGCGCCCGGGTATGAAGCAAGTTTTCAGCCGGGCGGGGGTCAGCCTGGGTCTGCGGGTGTAGGTGCGGTAGATTTCGCCCGTCTCCTGGTGGCACAGGTTGAAGCGGGGCTCGCTTCGCGGGGCGGCAAACTCAATGCCGCGTACGCTGGCGCGTTCACCGGGAATTCCCAGCGCGGTGCAGTATCGTTTCCAGATGCTGCCGTGGCCCATGCTGCGGTGGTAGTGCCAGGCCAGGGCGTGAGCCAGCTCGTGCAGCAGGGTGCGCCAGAGCTGCTCCGGATCCTTGGTGGCATAGGCCTCTGCGTAATAGCGCGAGAGGCTGATGCGCTGCTGCCGCGGTTTGCAACAGCCCAGGCGGCGTGAGGTCTTGTCCCAGCCGAAGCTCCAGCCCTGCAGGTGCAGGTGTGCCAGGCATGCAGCGGCGTATGCCTCCACCTCAGCCGATGTGGCACCGGCCGGGCGTGGGGGCAGGGGTATGGGCTGCACTTCGGGGACGGGCATCTGGAAAAAAGGGGGCGGTCGGAGTAGCCGACCGCCCGGTAAATAGCTTACCTGGTGCCGGCGGCGTCCAGTTTCTCGCGTACCTTGGCCTCAATCTCAGCGTAGAGCTCGGCGTTGTTGCGCAGGGTTTCCTTGGCGCCGTCGCGTCCCTGGGCAAGCTGGCCGCCGTTGTAGCTGAACCAGGAGCCGCGCTTCTGAATCACGTCAAACTCCATGGCCAGGTCAATAAGGCTGCCCACGGAGGAGATGCCCTCATTGTACATGATGTCGAATTCGCATTCCTTGAAGGGCGGGGCCACCTTGTTCTTCACCACCTTGAGCTTGGTGCGGTTGCCGGAGATGGAGCCATCCGTGCTCTTGATCTGGCCGATGCGGCGGATGTCGCAGCGAACAGAGGCATAGAACTTGAGGGCGCGGCCGCCGGGGGTGGTTTCGGGGTTGCCGAACATTACGCCAATCTTTTCACGAATCTGGTTCGTGAAGATGCAGATGGTGCGAGCCTTGGAGATAAGAGAGGTCAGTTTACGCAGGGCTGCGCTCATCAGGCGGGCCTGGGCACCCACGGTGCTGTCGCCGATATCGCCTTCCAGTTCCTGCTTGGTGACCAGAGCTGCCACGGAGTCTACCACCACCACATCGATGGCGTTGGAGCGCACCAGGGCCTCGCAGATTTGCAGGGCTTCCTCACCGCTGTTCGGCTGGGAAACCAGCAGGTCATCCAGATTCACGCCGAGCTTGGCGGCATAGGCGGGATCCAGCGCGTGCTCCACGTCAATGAATGCAGCCAGACCACCGGCCTTCTGGGCCTGGGCAATCACGGTCAGGGTAAGTGTGGTTTTACCGGAGGATTCGGGACCGAAAACCTCCACAATTCGGCCACGCGGGAAACCGCCCACACCCAGGGCGCGGTCGATAAGCAGGTTGCCGGTCGGAATCGTCTCCACCTCCATGGTCTTGCGGTCGCCCAGACGCATGATGGCGTTCTCACCAAAATCTTTCTGAATCTGGAGCATAGCGGCATCCAGAGCACGCTGGCGCTGGGCCATCTGCTTTTCTTGCTCAAGGGTAATCTCTTTACTCATATGCCACTCAGTCTACCCGTTTCCCCACCCCGTTGCAAGCGCAAATTGCGGCACAAAAGTGATTAGTCGGTATAAGTTTCCGACTTATTCTCCGCCTCTGCCGCTCACGAGCTGCAGCAGCTCCTCCGGCGGAAGGTGGAGAAGGAGTTTTTCGAGGCCGCCGGCGAGGAGTTTATCGGCCATGTCGCGCTTGCGGGTGAGCATGGTGTGGATGTTTTCCTCTATGGTGCCGCGGCAGATGAGCGGGTGGATGATGACCGGGTTCTTCTGGCCGATGCGGTAGGCGCGGTCGCTGGCCTGGTTTTCCACGGCGGGGTTCCACCAGCGGTCGAAGTGGATGACGTGGCGCGCGCGGGTGAGGGTGAGGCCGGTGCCGGCGGCCTTGAGGGAGAGCAGGAAGAAGGGCGGTCCACCGGGGTGCTGGAACTGCTGCACCAGCTGCTGGCGCTCGGCAATGGGTGTGCCGCCGTGCAGCACCAGCCCGGGTGCGCCGAAGATACCGGCCAGAAAATCATGCAGCGGCTCCATCATGCTGCGGTACTGGGTGAAGATGAGGGCGGCATCGCCCGCTGCGGCAATCTGCCGCGCCAGGTGGCCCAGGCGGGTCATTTTGCCGCTCAGGGCGGGGTCATAGTAGCTTTCGCCGAGGTATTGGGCCGGGTGGTTGCAAATCAGCTTCAGGTGGCTCAGAATGGGCAGCAGCAGGGTGAGGCGCGTCTGTGGGTCGGGCTCGTGGATGATGCTCTGCAGTTTTTCCACCTCGCGGGCATACAGGCGGGTCTGCTCCGGGGTGAGCAGGCAGTAGGCCGGCTGTTCGGTTTTGGGCGGCAGCTCGGGTAGCAGGGCGGGGTCGGTTTTCAGGCGGCGCAGCATGAAGGGCCGCACCAGCCTGCGCAGAGGGCTGTAGTCGGTGCCCATTTTCTGCACCATGGCGTTGAATTCTTTCTCTGTGCCCAGAAGGCCGGGGGTGAGGAAATGGAACAGGCTGCGCAGCTCGCTGAGCGAGTTCTCCACCGGTGTGCCGGTGAGGGCAACGCGGCGCGGGGAGTTGAGCAGCAGCAGGCTGCGTGTGCGCTGGGAGTCCGCATTCTTGATGGCCTGCGCCTCATCCAGCACCAGGGCGGGCAGGGGTTCTGCCGCCAGCAGTTCGGCCAGACGGGTGGCCATGCCGTAGGTGGTGAGCGCCACATGTGCCCGCTTCAGCAGCCAGCCCGGATTCTTCTGCAGGTAGTCGCTATCCTGCCGGTTCAGGGCATAGGGGTGCAGCACCAGGGTATTGAGTTGCGGGGCGAATTTGCGCAGTTCGTCCTGCCAGTTGGTGAGCAGCGATGCCGGGGCCACGATGAGCGCGGCGCGCTCCGCCAGCGCGCCGGTGGCGTGCAGATGCGCCAGCCAGGCAATGACCTGCAGCGTCTTTCCCAGCCCCATATCATCTGCCAGACACGCGCCGAACCCCGCCTCGGTCACGCCGAGCAGAAAACGCACGCCATCCATCTGGTAGGGGCGCAGGGTGCCGGCCAGTTTGCCGGGAAGCTGTGGTTCCTGCCGGCTGATGCAGAGCCGGCTGAGAGCCTCCTGCAGCTCCGGTGCAGCCACGGCGCGCATGCCGTCCTCTTCCGGCGGGGGAAGCTGGGGCAGGGCAGCGCTGTGCTTGCCGAGCAGCCAGCGAAGCCCCGCCAGCAG
>JAGBZE010000149.1 GCA_017628435.1 Akkermansia sp. | reverse complement strand
TTGACTCCCTCAGAAGGTCCATCATCAAAGGTGATGGCTACAAGGGGCAAATCTGTTTGAAGTTTGTAATTAATACATATACCTAGACGTCTTTGTTCATCATTTCCGGTTTGAGGTCGAAAAGATGGGACAAATCTCATGATGATTTTTTTGATGAGTGTTTTCATGTAAGTAATGTAACAAAATAGACCGGATAGTGTCAATAACTATCCGGTCCGGAAAAACTCAAATCTTCGATCAGGCTGCGATGCCGAAGTGGCGCTGAATATCCTCAAAGATGCGGTCGCGAAGACGACGAGCTCTCTCAATATTGCGGGTCTTGAGGGAGAAACGCAGGCGTTCAGCCGTTGCATCCGGCTTGTGCACCGTTACGTGGCACCACCAGACACCGCGGTTGTTCCACAGGTGGTGGTTAAGGTTATCGTCATTGATACGAAGCGCGATCTTGGTCTGTTGCGGGGTCATTTTCTTAGATTCTATCTGAAAGGTAAAGGCAGGGTATACCCCTGCTTAGGTGTCCGCGTTCGTTTCTGAACTGCCGTGCGGCACCTCCGGGTCTGGCTTTTGTTTGTAGACGCAGGAGGTAGCCGCTCCGTTCAAAAAAAGCAGCAGGATTTAGTAGAGAATCCCGGCCTTCTTGAGCGTGTTGTAGGCGCCGTTCTTGGAAATGGTGCGCAGAGCCTTGCAGGAAAGCTTCATGCGAAGGTAGCCACCCTTGCCACCGTTGAGCTCGGGCACCCAGATGCGCTTCTCCTGGAGGTTGGGGTACACAGTGCGGTTCACCACCTTGGTGACGTGACGGCCGATACCGCCCTTCTTCTTGGCAAGACCGGAACGATGAATGCGACGGCCCTTGTGCGGCATGGCAAATGTGATATTGCAAATACGGGACATAAGATGTTCTAGGTGACGTTAAAAATAAAGCGGTGCGCTATTTTACACAATTTGTGCGTTGCGTCAAGCAAAACTACACCTTTTGTTCAAAAATGTGCAGGAGAGGGTAGACTAAAATCTTATTTCTCTAGTTTTTTGCGAGTTCTGGACGCGATGGTAGCCAATTTTCGCTCTACTGCATTGAATTGCAGACGCACTAATTTACCCATGGCGAGAGCCATGAAATGACTGAGATTAGCGCAGAACTTGAGCCATAAAGTGAGTGCGCGGCCAGTGACAATGCGCCGCTGATGGATTTCGTGCAGCCATGGTTTCAGGGAAGTGGCGCGGGAGCGTATCCACCAGTTGTATAGGGAGGCTTTGCGGAAGAAGAGTCTGGCTTCTTCCGGGCAGTCATGGTGAGTGAACATTTCCTGCTGCAGCAGGTAGGCATCCAGAGCAGCACCGCTTTTTGAACCTGTTGAATCAGCCAGGAATGCATCAGTAGCAGAACCACCCCATATGCGGTATAGTGCTGTGGTGCGGTAGCAGGTACCCAGCATGCGGTGTTGCATGGCCAGGCGTGCCCAGCCGATTCCATCGCCGAACATGCGTACACCGTGTGGGAACAAATCTCTTTCTCCTATGGCGCTGCGTAAAACCACTGCAGAAGATGACGAGGTCTGGGTATCTCCTTCTGCAAACCAGTTGACGGCCCAGTATTCCTCTGTGGAGACCGAATCAGCGATGAAATCTGCGGCGGAGATATCAGGCACTCGTTTGGGTGAGGTGGAAAACCAGACGAAGTCAGGGTGTTTTTCAAAAAAGTCTCTGGCTGTTGCCAGGTGATCGGGAAGCCATGCGTCATCGCTATCCAGGAAAGCTACGTATTTGCCGCGGGCTTCGCGCACGCCCCTGTTGCGCGCGGCACATTCGCCCCCGTTTTCCTGCGTGATGACGCGTAATCTGGGGTCTGTTTCCTGCTCCAGAACAGCGGCAGTGTTATCTGGTGATCCATCATTCACCACCACGATTTCCAGATTGGTTTCTGTTTGGGCATAAACACTTTTCAGGGTGATGGGAATGAAATCAGCACACTTGTATGCCGGAATGACAACACTGAATAGAGGAGCGTCTGTAATCATGGTGATATGTATGCCTTTATGCTAAGGTTTGGTTCCCGCTGAGTCAAGATTAAATTGGTTAAAGAAAAATTGAAAAGCTTAAATAAAATGCTATCGCGTGTACGCTTCAAAAGTAAACACATAAATGTTGCCATGAAGAACCGAATAAAATATTTAGCCATGTTAGCGGGCTCAGCCGTGATGCTGAGTTCCTGCGCGGTGTACGATTATCCCATGTACACGAGCGCATCAGTCAGCGTGGGCGGCCCGGCCGGTAGCGCGACTGTTGCGTGGACGGATGCGCGGTATGATGTGAATGGTTTCCCGATATACGGTTATTATTACGGGCAGCCCGTGTATGGATACACCGCAAAAGGGGCGGCCGTCTTTTCCTTTGTAGCGCTGACTTCATCATGTATGGTACCTAGCTGGGGACCGGCGCCGTGGTATTGCGGGCATTGGCACTACCCGCATCATGTGCGGCGTGTAAGCGTGCCGCATCATTGCCCGCCCGGGCATTATCCCGGTCGCAAAGCACCGCATCATGTGCACCATCATCATGCCGGGCTTCACCATGCAGCAGCTCCGCATAAACACGCGAGTAAGCCGCGCCCTGCAGTGGTACACAAGCCGGGTGCTGCACACAGACCGCCCCAGACGCACAAACACGGCGCGGTGAATAAGCTCGGAGCGGAGCACAAACCCGGAGCAGTGAATAAGCCTGCCCATCAGAAGAAGCCTCAAGTGCACCAGAAACCGGCAGCGAACCAGAAACCGGCCGTCAACCACAAGCCGGCTGCCGGTCACAAGCCCGCCATGAATCATCGGCCGTCGGCACCGTCGTCGCGTCCCCAGAGCCGCCCGCAGCATGCACCCGGCGTGCAGCGCCCTGCCGCCCGCCCCTCGGGAAACATGCAGCACAGTCGCCCGGCAGGAGCTTTCCGTGGCGGGAGCCGCGGGGGTGGTCATGCCCGGAGCGGCGGACATCAAGGCTCCCGGCGTTGATGCAGCACCCGGGCTGTCATATGTAGAATCCCCCGACTCCGGAATGGCGGAGTCGGGGGATATGCCGTTTACCCAGGTACTTGCAGATCAGAGCATTTTTCCGAAAGCCAGGCGGTCGTACTGCTCATTGGCATAGCGGTGCTGCGGGTGGCTGGTGCGCATGTAAGCCTCGTGCAGCGGGTGGGTGGGGTCGTGTGCAATACGGTGAGCCTCTTTGCGCTGGTCTGTCTGCTGGCCGGCATGCATGGGTGCTTCTTCCATCAGCCCGGCTGCCTCAAGCATGAGACGTGCAAAGTCCGGGTTGGCACGCAGCGCGGGGTGTTCCACCAGTTTCTGCACATCCACGCCGGCGCGTTCGCCCATGGTGTGGAGGAAGGATTCAATCGTTTGCAGATTATTTTCGTATGCTGGTCCCCAGCTCTGCTGCAGTTCGGCATCGGCGCGTGCTACCGCTTCTTCATTTTCCATGCGGCAGCGTTCCATGAATCGGCGGCCCTCGGCGGTGTAGCGCTCTGCCAGGGCGGCTAGCGCTTTGGGCGGCACACCGTATTCATAAGCCACTCCGCTGAGCTGCTTCACCAGTTCTTCGTTCCAGAGTTCATCCGGCGTATCCTGCGGGCGCTCCATGGAAAAGTCCTCGGCATTGGCGGGCAGCCCGACTGCTTGTCGGAACGCTGCCATGCGGGCGGCATCGTCCGTGTCCGGGTAGCCGCGCAGCTTCTCCAGGTTAGCGTAGCTCTTGGCCAGCGCCTCCGGACGGTGGAATTTGGAGAGCGTGGAGGCGTAGGGCTTAAGCTCCTCGAATCGGGTGAACCAGCCGGGGGCAAAGGCTCCGTCATCGCTCATGAGTGCGGCGGGCATTTGTTCCGTGGGCTGGGGGGTGGGTACCTTGTTTTCTTCAGTATTATCCATTTTGTTCTTCTTGGTTTTGTGTTGCTTCCTGCCGGGCCAGTTCGAGCTGGTGGCGTATCATGAGGAAGATTTCCCGGTGCGCATCGCGGCGCATGGCGTCCAGCGGGTCGTAGCTGCCGGCTTTGCCCTGGAAAACGGGCAGGTGGGTTTCGAAGCGTTTTTCCAGGTCGGCCAGCACTTGCAGCGCCTCCGGGGTGGAGAAGAGCTTCAGCAGCCGTCGGCGTTCCTCGCGTGCCTGTTCCTGTATGGCGTTTCTGCGGTAAATCATAGGGCGGGGGGCTGGGGTTGCTGGGTTTCTGCAGCCTCGCGCTTGCGGCGCAGGCGTTTCACACTAACCTCCGGGCGCAGCAATTCCTCCGGCACGCCGTCCATGCGTGCGGCCATGCGGAAAGTGCGGTCTAAATCCACATGATCCAGCATGCCGGCATCCATTCCGGCCATGAGCTGCAGCCGCTGCAGGGTGCGGGAGATACCCTCCGATTGAATACGGCGCATTACCATGGCAATGCGGCCCTGGTACACCACCTGGGGCAGTTCGATACCCGGTTCGCCGTTGCGGTCTGGCTGCAGCACTGTGGCGGGTGGCTGCGGGAAGCGCCCCATGCGGAACAGCAGCGCAAACACGCGCTCCATCATCGGCCGGAAATCGCTGGTAAACAGCGTGAATGAGGGGGAGAACTGCATCACCCGCTCATTCTCGCGGGCGTAAATCTCGCTGGCGGTCATTTGCTGCTTGCGCTCCTCCCACAGCTCCAGCATAGGCACAAAGAACGCGCGGCGAATAGACTCCTGCTTCTGGCGCAGGCGGTCCATGCCCACATCATACCGTCCCTGGGTGGCCCATTCGCGGGGGAATCCCAGACTGGCGCTCTCCGGGTTGATGATGGTGCGGCCACCCGCGCGCAAATCCACCTCTCCGGCCTGGTTGGCCAGTTCCAGAATGCGGGGGAAGGCGGCTACCTCACCCAGCATATCGAGGATGTGATTCAAGAATTGCGACTGGCGGATATCCGGGTACACCAGGCGAGCCGGAGCCAGCCCATACACGCCGGTTCCCCAGCGCAGGAAGCGGGTTACCATGTAGGGCATTTCGCGGTAGCCGCTTTCCTGCACGCAGCACTGGTCATCCAGACTGTAGTAGATGCTCTCGAATGGCATGTTGCGGGCGTTGTCGCGGTTGCGGTTGCGGCTGGTGCGCGGGCGCACCACATGCAGAAAACGCAGCTCTCCCTCGTGCGGGTTGCGTGCATTTTCCAGCATGGCGCGTCCGCGGGGCCCCAATGCTTTGGCGCCGAATTTGGCAGCAGCCTGGTGCGGAGTGAAGCTGAATTCGCGCATGTACGTATCCAGCTGGCATTCATCATTTTCTGCGCATACAAATTCCCCACAGGGAATGTGGCGGAAGAGCAGATTACCGCTGCGTGTGCTGCTGCAGTATAAGCTGCCGGTGCCCAGCCCCACGCGGTCCAGGAAGCACTCGTGCAGCTCGGTGTAGAAATTGCTCAGACTCAGCTCCCGATTGGCAATTTCGGAGCATCTGTTGTACCATGATTCTGCCTCGTCTCCGGCATCTGGCAGGGGGCAGCTCCACTTGAACCACTGCTCGTTGCTGGGTGTCATGTAGCTCATGTGCCCGCTGGCCAGTTTCTGGCACGCCTCCACAGCGGTGGTATCACTCAGGTGGTGGGCAGGGGGTGGCTCGGAGGAATCCGTGCCGCTTTCGGTGTGCAGCCGATCAGGGAGCACATAGTGGCGCATGGCATCCCACCAGCTCTCCCAGGGGGCACGCGCTGCCTTCAGGCTCTGGTAACTGTTGAGTATCGTCTGCATTATCCCAGGGTAGAGTTGGCAGAATCCACAGATGCGATGGTTTCCTTGCGGCGGTGAGAACTCAGAATTGTGGAAAGAAGCCCTTTCTTCTGAGCGCTGCTTTGCTGGGCAGCATTGTATGATTCCTCGGCGTTGGTCTGCGTCACCACAGGAATCGTGTTCGTGGCGGCGCTGTAGTTGTTGGTGCTGCTGAAGCCCATAGTTTGTTAATGTGTTGGTGGTTGGTGATTAAGAAAAGCATGCCAGGGCAGGCGGTGTGGCGTGGCATTGCGCCGCCCGCGCTGGAAACAGAGCCACTGCCGGGGTGGCAGGGCAGCTGCCAGCCTGCGGGCCAGGCGTAAATCGCCCACCAGCAGGTGGATGTACCAGGCATCTGCCGCCGGGAACACGTGCTCCAGCTGCGGCCAGAGTTCCGGTTGATTGCTCTGCACCGGCTTCATCAGCGCGACGAGCTGGGGCATAAGCAGTATAATCCCTTTCGGGTGCTCCGCCAGGGCGGTAAGATCTGCCTCCATCTGCCGACCGGCCTCCCTGTAGTATTCCCATGCCTGGGTCCTGGCATCTGCGTTCATGCGGCATGACTCTAGAGCATTCTGTGCGGAGATGCCAGCTCATTGCTCCGGTGGGAACAATTGCTCACGTTGAAGGATGTTCCCACCGGCGCAATTGCATTGCCCTCGGGTGGCAGGTGTGGCATGGTGATGAGCGTACCGCAACGGGTACTTCCTTATACCATGGCTACTACATCACCCGAGAACACCCAGCTCACCCCGCTGGATATCTGCAACCTGGCGCTCAGTCGCCTGGGCGAATCCCCCATCCCCGATTTGAACCCCAACGGCAGCCTGCCCTCCCGCATGTGCTACATGCACTACCACCCGGTGCGGCGTGAGGTGCTGTGTGCCAATCGCTGGAGCTTTGCCACCGTGCGAACCACGCTGACCAGTGCCGAGCAGAGCAGCGGCGATGATACCCACCAGCTGCGCCACAGTCTGCCGCCGGATTGCCTGCGCGTGCTGGGGGTGAACAGTCGCAGCTGGACCCTGCGCGGGCGTGCTATCTACTGTGCCTCGCCGGAAATCCGCTTGCAGTACATTGCGGATGTGGAGGATACCTCCCTCTTTGACCCGCTTTTTGTGGAGGCTCTGGTACTGCGCCTGGCCTGGAAACTCTGCATTCCGCTTATCAACAGCACCACCGCCCGTCAGGCTCTGGGTGAGGAGTACCAGCGCATAGCTCTTCCGCAGGCCTCCCATTTCAATGCCGTGCAGCATATGTCCAATGATTCACACCCGCTTTACCGCCTGTGGCGCAAGAGCATGAGCAGCCAGGCTGATTGAATTTCTCCACTGTCACCCCTATGAAGGCTATTGATTTTGCGTGTCGTTTCCTCAGCCGTGTACAGCGGGATGAGCTCTCACCTGCTGCGCGTCTGGTGCTGGTGGCGGTGGGTGCCGGGCTGGAGGATAAGGATGATATTTCGCGGGAAACCGGACTCTCAGCCAGCGTGTGCACCACCCAGCTGCGCCAGCTCTGCATGCGGGGTGAAATCCGCTGCATCAGCCTGCTGGCAGAGCGTTATGTGCTGGCTCCGGCTGGCAAGAATCGTTTGCGTAAACTTTTTGATTTCCATACCCCGATTCATGGCTAAGAAGAAATTTCTGAGCATTGAGGAAAAACGCAGCTGGCTGGCCGGTATCTTCCGCGATACCAGCGGAGAGTACAGCCAGGCAGATAAGTTCAAGGCAATGATTGAGGATACTCGCCTGGCTATGCTGGCTGAGGAGGCTGAAAAGGGAGCGCAGAGCATTGCTATGCCGGGTATGCCGGCGGAACTCCTCGCCCATCTCCCACCACCCCTGAATAGTGATTAGTGGTGGGTGTGGTCGGGGATGAGAGGAAAAGCTCCCGGTATGTGGTTGACCAGTGGTCTGCCGCCGGGTGGTAGCAGCACCTCGATGATATCCATGCGGCTGGGGACGGGGCGCTCCAGCCGCAGCAGCCAGAGCCGCGCCATGCGCCGGAGCATGCGGCGCTTGTGCTCGTTGATGCGGCGGGCAGGGCGTCCGGCGGCAGTGTGCAGCGCGCTCTTCACCTCTGCAAAGACAAGCAAATCCCCCTTGCGGCAGATGATATCGACCTCGCCATGGGAATCCAGCCGGAAACGTTGGCGCAGGATTTTATACCCCTGTGCCCGGAGCCAGGAGGCCGCCACCAGTTCACCGTATTCCCCCAGGTAGGAGCTTTTGGGACAAGTTCCCTCAGTCCAGGGGCAGTTCCAGTTGTGTAACAGGTGCAAACGTGCGGCGATGGTGTATCGTAACTCCATGTTCTCGAAGTGCTTGCATGTGTGCCTTGGTGCCGTATCCTGCGTGGCGGTCAAATCCGTATTCCGGGTACTGGCGGTGCAGGTCCTGCATGTAGTGGTCGCGCCATACCTTGGCCAGAATACTGGCGGCGGCAATGCTGAGGCAGCGGGCATCTCCCTTCACAATACTCCGGTTGGGTAGCGGAAAACCGGGTACAGGCAGGCCATCAATCAGGCAGAAATCCACTCCGCCGGGCAGCCCTTCTGCCGCGCGGCGCATAGCCAGGTGCGTGGCTCGCAGAATGTTCAGCTCGTCAATTTCTTCTACCGTGGCCTGGGCTATGCACTTTAGCACAGCATCATCGGCCATAAGTGCCTCGTACAGCGCCTCGCGCTTTTTTGCGGTCAGTTTCTTGGAATCATTCAGCCCCGGCAGTTCATAGCCCAGCGGCAGGATGACGGCAGCGGCCACCACGGGGCCGGCCAGCGGGCCTCGCCCGGCTTCATCAATACCGCACACGCGGGCAAAGCCCTGGCTGTGGCAGAGTTCTTCTTCCGCCGTGTCCGGCGGGGTGGTGGGGGCGGGGGTGCGGCTCATTTCTTTCTGGTGGTGTGGTTCTGGCGGGCTGTCTGGCGCAGGGATGCGGGCAGGGGGGTGCCTTCCTTCTGGTTATAAAGGGCTTCTATATCATCCAGATAGCGGCTCATGGCGGTATCCGGCCCGGGGGCTTCGCTGCGCAGCAGCTGCATGGTCTCCAGATACGAATCAAAGGAGCGCCCTCGTTCCTTCCCGGTAAAGGTGATTTCGAACCAGTCCAGGTAGTCGCGTCCGCGGATGGCTGCAGAGTAATAAGCGCGTCGGAGTTCCTGCAGCGGTCCCAGGCAGCCTTGCACCTCATCCGGGTGGGCTCCATCTGCCAGCTGGCCGATGACCCTGCAGTATTCCGTGATGATGGAGCGGTAGCCGGGAAAGCAGGTGTAGCTCAGCGATACCAGGCGTGCGATGGCCGGCTGCACCAGCTTGCGCCAGTTCGGCAGCTCCAGCAGGGTGTAGGCATCATCCACCGATACGGGACGCGGCACCTCGGTTTCCGGGTCGAAGTACATGATGGTCAGCGCTTCCTGGAGCATTTTCTCGGTTTCCAGCGGGGCCATGGGTTCGTTGGCACGGGGCAGGGCCAGATTGGCCAGTTCAATGGCCCACCATTTGTTGAGCAGCGTGCTGTCCACCCCCAGTTCGTGGAAATGTTCAGTCAGAATCTCTACCGGGCTGCCATCGGCCGTGGCGGCGCTGGAGAGCAGGTTCTTCAGCTGATCCAGCCCGCCCTCGCGGTCAATGAGGCTCATGAGCATTACGCCGCAGGATACCTCATACACCTGGCGGCTGGCGGCATCCAGCTTTTCCGGGTTTTCTATGGATACCATCTCCTCCGGCGAGAGCATCTCGGCCCGGTGGAAGAGCTGCTGGTAAAGCTTGCGCTCTGCACGCCCGGTTTTCCACAGCACAGCCTGTTGCAGCCCCGCCACCAGCCAGCCCGGCAGTGCCATTTCCTCCGGGTAAGCTCCGGTATCCAGATCGCGCAGCACGTATTCGTACAGAATCATGGTGATGATGGCCTTGTCCATGCGATCCAGGTCAATGCCACCGCCCGGGAAAATGCGCACCTGGAAATTGGGCTGGTTGTCAATGATGTTGATGCGCGTGCGGATAGGGTGGAGAGAGGGGGCATCCGTGCTCTTGCCCAGCAGGCGGATGGAGATGAGGTGCTTGTGGGCTCTCTCCAGATCCAGCAGCTTGCACACCTGGGAATAAAGATCATCCGCGCGCGAGGCTATAGCACCCATGCGCAGCGCGTTTCCGCCGCTCACGGAGAACAGCTTGCTGTGTGATACCACATGCTCATCCGCCTCCGGCAGAAATCCGTTGAACCCGGCCTTCTCGTTGGCCTGCTGCATGGCGGCAGCCTTCTTATCCGGCACAATGCCGCGCTCCGCGGCTTCCTTCAGCACGGCTTCCTCCTCTGCCTGCCAGTCGATAGCCTCCGCAGACTGTGGCTCCTGCGCCACAGCCGCCAGGGTCAGCGAAATTGCCGCCACGACTGCCAGACCGTTCCTCACTCTCCCTATGCTAACAAAAGTGGCCCGCCTCCGCAAGTGAAAATCTTGTCCGCTTTTCGGGTGTATCGACTGCCTCATCTGGTGGCATTTTTGCGTTATTTCTGGCAAATTCATGCTTTCTCGCTTGAATCTCGGGCAGATGGTGGTATGCTAACTGATAGTGGAGCATGTCCACGCTTCAATTCAACAATTACTCATTACCATGAAACCTCATTTACCTAAACTTCTGTTAATGGCCGTAATGGCAACTTTTGCCTATTCTCAGGCTGGTGATCAATCTGCCTCCGTGATAACGGGGGCTGGCGAATATGAGGGGAACTCCTTGATTCTGGATGGTACTATTGCTATGCAGGGTGAATCCGAGAGCCTTCCATATGACGAATACTCGATGTTGTGGTATGTACAGTCAGGTGAGGCTTCGATGTCTGGAAATGGTCGAATATATTCAATCGGGGAACCGTGGTGTCTGGATATTTGGGGAGAAGGTGAATCTTTTAGCATAGGCGAGGGGGTTACCCTGGAGAATGTTGATATAGTATTCGATTCTGAAAATGGCTCCAGGCTGGCTGTTTACGGCTCATTGAAGGATGTAGCGCTGCATACTAGTAGACCGGCAGAGGTGGATATTTCGAGTGCCGCTGTTTCTGGAGCGCAGAATTATGAATTATGCAGCGGCACCACATTGATTACAGGTGAGTTGAATGTGAAAGAGAATGTATTTATTGAGGTATACAATAGCTATAATGAGGAAACGGGAGATCCTGCGGGAGGGAGCGTGACGCTGCGTGGAAACCTGGTTTTGAATGGATCTCTGCCAGCGCTTACAGAAGAACAGCGCTTTGATTATAGTTATGAGGGAAATCATGAGCATATGGAGCCGTATGGAGCCGTTCAATTCTGGG
>JAGBZE010000148.1 GCA_017628435.1 Akkermansia sp. | reverse complement strand
TTACCAAGGATGCGCTCTACCACTGAGCTACAGAAGCGACTTGACTCCGGGCGTCCCACTTGGTGAGACGTGAAAGCGGGGCGAGTATACACGTTCTCTCCACGCGAGTCAATGATTATTTCTAATTTTTTTCAAAAAAAGTGAATTTCGATCCATTTTTGGCCAGTTTTTGATAAATTTTCAAGTAAAACATATGGAAAGATAGGTTGAATCGGCAGAAAGTTGGGTGCAGAATGAGGGCCTATGAAGAAAATCGCACTCACAACAGCCGCTGTACTGCTGGGTATAGCACCGCTTACCCAGGCAGAAGACACCCCGAATTCCACCACACCTCCCCCTGCAGCAGCAGAACGTTGCACGGAGGACGGTAACTGCAAGACACCTTGCACACAGGGAGATAAGGGGATTCAGTGTGGAGAGCAGGCATGGCTCGATATCGAGACCGTAACTCTGGAGGCCGCCAATGGTGATCCCATTGCCCAATACACTGTTGCCTACCTCACCGAAACCGGCAGCGACAAGGCAGAACCTGATACCGAAAAAGCCAGTGAATGGTACAAGAAATCGGTACCGGGTCTTGAAAAAGCCGCCGCAGAGGGCCACCCTGCCGCTTGCCTCGCACTCGCGCATATGTACGCGCACGGTAAAGGCGTAGCCAAGAATCCTGAAAAAGCTAAGATGTACATGGAAATGTACAAGAAGCTCTCGAAGGGAAAATGTTGCAAGGAAAAAGCAAGATGCACTGAAGAAAAATCCTGCTGCCCCTGCCCTGAGCAACCTACAGCCAACTAAATCCCAGTATATCAAAAGTCTCCTGCCCTAAGCAGGAGACTTTTTTATTCATAAAAAACGCACCTGAGATATAAACCATCCGCCGGAGCACAATAGCGGGTTTTCTGCCCGAGAGGATTCTGCAGCATATCCTGGAGCTCATCCAGACTCATGCGCCGCCGCGCCACCTGGTGAGCAGTCCCCACAAGCAGACGTACCATGCGGTACATAAAACCGTTGCCGCGCGTGCGCAGGCGCACTATATCCCCCTCCTCTGCCAACGTAGCGCTATAGATCGTTCTCAGGTAAAAATCCGCCGGGGGAACAGCAGGTTCATTTCCCCGATTAGCAGCAAACCGGCGAAAATCGTGCTCACCCTCATACACGCGCATAGCCGCTGCCAGCAGCTCCACCTCAAACGCGTGCGGCAAATGCCAGGCCCGCCCATACAGAAACGGCGAAAGCACCGGTGCACGGCAGATCAGATACTCATATTCTTTTGCCACTGCGTTAAAACGCGCATGAAAATCAGCCGGCACCTCCCTCACCTCAGTAATGCGAATAGCAGCCGGCAGGTGCGCATTCAATGCCGCCTGCCAGTTTTCTGCAGTCATACGGCACCCTTCCGGCACATCGGCGTGAAAACACTGAGCATGCGCATGCACGCCTGCGTCTGTGCGCCCGCTTGCGGCTATGCGAAGCGGCGCCTTCAGAATACGCAGAAATGCAGCCTCAATCGCATCCTGGAGCGAATCAGCATCCTTCTGGCTCTGCCAGCCGCTAAATTGCTGGCCATCATATGCACATGTATACAGCAGACGGGGCATAACGATTAATCTTCATAAAAACAAACGCCGCAGTTCTCATTCTCAGAGAACCGCGGCGGGCATCATCAAAACGTGATAATCAAGGTGAAAATTCTTTACAGCTCAATGTCAAGGTCGCCGCCCAGGTCATCACCACCCAGGTCTTCATCGCCAAGATCATCAGAGGCTTCCTCATCAGCGGCGGCATCATCTGTCGGCTCCTCATCGGCGGCGGCATCATCTGCAGGTTCCTCTGCGGCAACATCGTCACCAGTCTCAGAATCAGCAGAGTCGTCCACCTCAACATCGCCAACGTCGGAACCAAGGTCATCTGCATCGGAGGGTTCCTCTGTGTCTGCAGTGGGCTCGTCGTCAGTAGAAACGGCAGCATCATCAGAAGCAGGCTCTTCTTCGGCAGCAGGCTCTTCATCAGCAGGCATCACGCTGGCATCAGGAGCAGCAGCACGCTCTACCTCCACAGGCTCGGGAATAGCAGGCACATCTTCCTCAGAAGCAAACTTGAAGGCACCATTATCAGCTGTTGTTGCCACATAGGAGAGCGCAGCGGCAAGCTTGGAAGAGCCATAGTACTCGGCAAAGGCAGGCGGGTTATTGTTGCTCTCAGACTCAACATTGTAAGTATAAAGCTGACCCTTGGCGAACTGATCCTTTGTAGAGGATTCTGCAGCAACACCAGCACCAACGCCCACCGCGCACACCAAGGCAGCGTCATCCACCTCACCGCCGGCCTCAGTCACCGGCTTACTGGCCTGCACTCGTCCGTGCTCGCGAACCAGACGGCACAATGCATCAGCATAAGCATTGGCATCGCTGCCAGCCAGAGCATTAGCATCAGCGCTGAACACACGAACAGAAGCGTTCTGGAAGCGCTTGTTGAGAACCTCTACACGAGGAGCCACAGCCTCAGCCGTAGCGTAGTCGGTCACCTTCTGCAGTTCTGCAGTCAGTTCTTCAGCCAGCTGATGAGCTGTCTTTTCTTCCTTCTGGCAGGAGGTAAGCACACCGAAGGCCAGTAAGGCGCAAGAGGGGAGGAGAAGAAAACGTTTCATGGAGGGAATAAGATAATCTACGTTCCAAAAATTAGCAGGATTTCCGTCACGTGTCAAGGTAAAGAATGACGATTGAAGAAAAAAGAGCAGATTTTTCAAGCCGCAAGCAGACTTACTTCAATTTCAGAACTATGCCAGCCTTAAATTCCTGCACAGGCGGCTACCTTCATTCTCTAACTTCTACCGGGTTCAGGGAGAATATCTGCGTAAAAACCGGGATCAGAGCCTTCAATAACCGTGGCTCCCACCGTGCGGGCATAAAACTCCTGCGGTCCCGTACCTCCGATGACGGCATAAGCATACCCCATGGCGCGCATCTGCTCCAGGGCAGTTATGAGAAGCGCCTTGCCTACCCCACTTTGGCGGAGTTCCGGATCCACCCCCATGGGGCCGATGAATCCGCGGGCAGTGGCATCAAAGCACGCAAAGCCGATCACCTGCTTATCCCGCGTGGCAATGATGCAGCCACAAGGCTGATGCGCCATGGCAACCTGAAATTCACTCACCCAGCGCGTACTGAATGTGCGGGCAATCCATTCCTCCACCGCATGCATTTCAAAAGGGCGGCACGAACGCACCAGCACCCCCTGCTCTGCCAGCGATGCACGGAGCGGCTCTCCTGCCGGCAACGCATACAGTCTGACCAGCATGTCTACCATATCGATATCCTCCTTTCGCTCAAAAAAAAGAAATCCGCGGGGCAAAACGCCCCGCGGATGATAATTCATTTCTGCTTTACTCGCCCTTCTTGGCCCCCTTCTTGGCGTTGAAGTAGAATGCATCTACCTTGTCCACCAGGGAGTCCGCGGCATTTCCTTCTGCAGGATACAGAGTCTTGATATAACGGGCCATACTGGCAGCCTCGCGGAAATCGCGGGGAGCTGCATTCCATTGCTTCTTATCTACAGGCTTGGAAACCTTGGCGGCATAATCCTTCACACCAGGCATAGCCCAGAGAAGAGCCAGTGCACGATTCAAGGCATCTGCCGGAACAGCCTTATGAGAGCCATGCATGCTCATCACAGCCTGACAGTAGAAATCCACTGCCACACTGGCAGCCTTCACTTTGTCCTCTGCAATAGTACCCTGCAGCTGATCTGCAGGCACCTGAGCAGCGGCGGCACGAGCCAGTGCATAGCGCAGCCAGCCATTGCTCTCACTATCAAGGTTGCGGGCATGCTTCTTCATGGCAGCCTCCACAGCCTCCTTGGTGGGGGCAAAGGAATCCGGCTGGTCATTAACCATCCCCAGCACACGAGCAGCATCCAGGCGAGCCTGTTCAGCGGCATTCAGCGCGCTTTCGCCAGGAATACTGGCAGCTAGCGACTTCAGGGCCGCAACATCAAGCATACGCGCAGCGCAGGTCACCTCATGAAGAGCAGCCATGGTGCAGGGAGAACCCGGCAGACCGGCATAAGCCGCATACTTCTTCTTCACAGAGGCAAATGCCTTGCGGGCGGCAGCATAATCGCCATCGTAGAACGAACGCAGTGCACCAGCCATATCTGCCGGGGTCTGAATGTAGAACAACTTGCATGCAGAAGCCTTGGCCTGCATGAGCTGATCTGTTCCCTTCTGCAGGTAGAAGAAGGTACCATTACCATCACTGCGCTCCAACACCATTAACCCTGTGCCAGCACCAGGTATAGCCACATAGGCGCTAAGCTTGTTGGCGGCCGGTGCCTGCTGGGCGGCTGCAAACTGCACGCAGGAAAACGCTGCCAGGGCAAATCCGATATTCTTGATTAATTTCATATCTCGAAACAGGGTTTATGATTACTTCTTCTTGCTGCTCTGCAGATTACGCTTAAATTCCTTATTAGCCTTATCTTCCTTCATCACAGCAGGGTCAGTGCCATAGTTATGCACCGCAGACACCACCTTGTTGTACTCGTCACGCTGCTCAGGAGTCATCTTTTCCTCGAAGCCATTGCGACGAAGCAGATCCAGATACAGCTGGCCCGTATTCCAGGCAGTCCAGCGGTCGGAATTCTGGAATCCCTTCTGCAGGCGGTCTCCTTGCATAGGATTATTGCGCTTCCAGAAGATCTCCATGATAGCTACGCAAGCCTTGGCAGAATACTCCACTTTTGCCTTGTGCTGGTTGAACAAGTTCATGTAGGCAAGCAAAGCGTTCTTCGAATCGTTAGCCTGAGTATAGGCCTCACCCTGCATCAGCATCATTTCCAGACGATCACGCTGATTCTGGCGATTAGCCATATACTTCTTGGTGGACTCAATAGCAGCCGAAGCATTGCCAGTGCGCAGGTGCAGTTTGGTAAGCCCCACCAATGCCGGGCCACCTACAGTGGGATCCGGATTAGCAGCCACCTTGGTGTACAGCTCAGCAGCCTTGCTCTGCTTGGCAGAATCCTTGGAGTAGGCCAGTGTGTTAGCCAGGCCCAGCTCAGCATCAGCCACATAATCGCGATTACGCTCAATCACAGCGCTATAGTATGCCTCAGCCATGCCCAGTTCCTCTGTACGGGCAGCAGGATCCGGGAACTTGCCTACATACTGCACAAGGTAATCACCCACCTGCACGCAGATGTAATTCGTGAGGTCAGCCGGCTTGAAGGTGTTCGTCATATTGCGGAACACCTCCTGAATCTGGTTGCTCATCTTCTCGTAGGCAGCCTTATCTTCCTTAACGGCTATCAGCTCCTGGTTCATGGAGTTAATCTGGGCCATGCGGAAAATAGCATTGGCATACTTGTCTGCCGGGTCAATGCCGGGGAAGTTCGTGAAATGAGCGTTCTTTTCCTCCAGAGTCAGCGTCTTGCCAAGGTAGGTCTTATTGCCACTGACATACGCATCCACATAGGAATTGATGGTCTTTTCCA
The DNA here is from genome assembly GCA_017628435.1 of Akkermansia sp. Taxonomy (GTDB): domain Bacteria; phylum Verrucomicrobiota; class Verrucomicrobiia; order Verrucomicrobiales; family Akkermansiaceae; genus Akkermansia. The sequence goes on along the minus strand of JAGBZE010000148.1, from coordinate 3,631 downwards.
GCTCAGGATCAGACTTCTCATTCTTGAACATGTAAGTAGCTTCGCGGGCAATTACATCCTGAGCACGCTTCACGGCCGTCTCGAATTCCTCCTTATTGGTCACCATGGAGAGATACAGCGCAGCTATCGGCAAAGCAAAGGGATCGCCCTCAGAATCGCCTTCCGTCCAATAGCGCTCGGCATACTCACGGCAGCGAGCCTTGGCCGCCTCCTCCGTTTCGCCCTCTGCGGGGTATTCGGCAGAGTAGGAAGCCAGCCAGAACAGAGCATTTGCAGCAGTGGAACGGCCAGTCTTATTTTTCTGCTTGATACCTGCCTCAGCAGCGCGCTGCAAACGAGGCATAGCCGTTGCCTTCACAGCATCATCGGCATCATTGAGCAGCATACCGGCAGCGAGCAGCTCAACTGTGGGATACAGATCACTGGTCGGCCAGGTGGTGCAGAGGTGATCACAGTACTTGAGCGCAGCCTTTCTATCAGCCTCAGCGGAGGCGGCATCAGCAGCCACTGCTCCACGCTTCATGTGCTGGTCAATAGCACTGTAGTACATCTTATCTGCAAAGGGAGCCATCTTCAGATCAGCCGTGGTGTACTTAGCAGCATATGCTTCAAACACCTTGATAGCATCCGTATGCTTGCTGGGATCCTGAGCAGCCAGACGACCGTAGGAATCCATCAGGAAATAGTACACGTAGTTATCATAGTTAGCGGCTTCCTCGGGTTTCAATCCATCCTTGCCTTCAACTGACTTCATCTCACCACTATCAATGAGGGCCTTGGCAGTCTTGACTACCTCCTCATAAGCGCCCAGCTGGTAGTGAGCCGCAACGATAATGTAACGAGCCGTCAGATACAGTTTATTGGTCTTGTCATCCTTGAAATGCCCGATAACTTCCTCAGCGCAAGGGATAACATTCTGCCAATCCTTTTCGTCAATCGTACGCTGCAACTTCTGGAATACAAGCACCTTGGTCTGGTCACCCATATCGGCACCTTCCAGCATCTTCTCGTATTTCAGACCGGCCTCATCATCGCCCGTAAGGCGGCAAAGCGAGCCCAGCTGCATGATTACAGAGTTACGCAGGGAACGCGGCTCTGCGCCCTCACCCTTGGCAGGAAGCGCAAGCTTACCATAGCGATCATAGAGCACCTGGAAACCGCCCTTAGCCAGACGGTTGGAACCCATATCCTTAGCAATGGTTGCAGAGGAAAGAACAGAGAAGCCGTCAAACTCGGCTCCCTTCTCAGCAAGGGTCTTGTAGCTCGCCATCAACTTCTTGCTACTGGCTCCATTCAGCTTCACACCTGTGCCCTTATCCACAAACGGCTTGTTGTATGCACCGAAGGACTTCACCTGGGCAGCCAGTGCCGTACGGGCCACGGGCATATCCGTCACCAGACCAAAAAGCACATTAGCCGAGCGAGCAGCCTCAACTGCCAGCTCATCCTTACCCTCAATCAGAGCACTCTCCATCACCTTATAGGCGCGCTGGCCCATATTGTAGAACTTATTGGAGTTACGGGCAGCACGGGCAGGATCCAGATTATAGCTGGAGCGGCTGGATTCAATGAGCTTATACACCCAACCCACGTTCTCCGGGTTAGAGATAGCCACATTTACAATGGTATTCAGGCCCTCCATGGCCATTTCATCCGGCACACTACCCTTCACCGAGCGGCTCATTTCAAGATACTCAGCAGCCTTCTTGAAATCAGGCTTAGCCTTCAGAATGTTGGCCTGCACCAGGATGAAGCAAATCTGGCCTTCCATTTTCAGCTTCTTCTCCATGGCGCTTACCTTGTTACTCTTAATCAAGCCCAGGTACTTCTCGAAGCAGGCAATGGCGTCCTCAAACTTAGACTTGTCGCCATTATTCTTACCCTCAATCCCCATGCCCTGCTTATAACGGCAGTTGCCCATCTGGAACAACGCATAGGTGAAATACGGCTCATATGCCTCCGGCTGGCCGGGAATATTCTCCTTGGCCTTGGCCAGAGTGGCAGGGTCACGCCACTTCGGATTATCCATGAAATCCTTGAAGGCGTTGTATGCCTCTTCGTAGCGTCCGCCCTTGAAATAAGTAACGCCCTTTTCCCAGGCATAGAACGGCAGCACATAGGAGAACTGCCTCGCAGTTGCTCCCTTGCCGCTGAATTTCTTAATCACCGCGTCGCAGAGAGACACGGCCTCGTCTGTCTTACCCTGACTAGCCAAGGTCTTAACCTTGGTGAGGGAAGCCAGCGGGTCCTGTGCCTGGCACACCATCGGCATAGAGAATGCCAGAGCGGCCATCACAGATACTGCTGTGGTATAAGTATTCATAAATTAATTTGATGTTGAAAATTGTCGAATGTCAGGGACAAAGAAGGGGAGCACGCGGAATCAGAGTCCGACACGCTCCCCTCCTGAGCCCGGTTACGGGGTTAGTCCTGGGCAGCGGTGTTAAGGCCTACAGTAGAAATACCGGCTTCGGAAAGTGCAGCCATCACGTCCACAATACGCTGATGCGGAGTGGTCGAAGCACCCTCAACCATAACGATAGGATTCGTATCTGCAGCCTTGGCAGCTTCTGCCAGGTTCTTAAGAGCATCTACCAGCTCGCGCAGCTCGCGCTCCTCGCGGTATTCGGGAGTACGCGGATCAAGCGTCGGATTCATGGGGCCGCCCATGGGCATGTCGCCATTCCAGTAGACAGCACCGCTGGCCTCCACCTTGATTCGGCCGGGTTCCAGGGGCGGCGGGGTACCACTGCCAGCGCTGGAGCCGGGAAGAGATACGCTCAGGCGTTTCTCACTCACCAGAGAGGTAGCCACAATGAAGTAAATCAGGAGCAGGAAGCAAGCGTCCATCATGGACGACATGTTCATCTCAGGATCTCCCTCTTCCTCCACGGCACGTTGTTTACGTCTTGCCATATCTGATAAAACCTTTCTTCGTTAAATTAACCTCTGGCGGGCAGAGTGCCGAACACGATATTGTTCAAACCGGCAGCAGCGGCGCAACGGATAGCCGTAGCGGAACGATCCCACGGGGCGTCCTTGTCACCACGCACATACAGACGAATCTGGGCAGGATCCATGTTCTTGGCCTTCCACATCTCAATCTGCTTGGTGATGAAGTCGGTCAGATCCTGGGTCTGCTCCTGGGCATAGCCGATTGTCTTAGCACCATCAGATACACTCCAGACAACACCGGGCTGGTACATGGTACCAAACTTATCGGCTGTGCGGGCATCCATCTTATCCACATCAGGGAAGACGTTGACCACAATACAACCGTTGGCGTCTTTCATTTCCGAGCAGGTCACCGCATTGGGCATCTTGACGCAGGGGTCCTTGGCCACGGTAATCTGAGAGGCGTTCACCACGAAGAAAATAATAAGCAGGAAGCAGGCATCCATCATGGACGACATGTTCAGCTCTGCCTTCGTCTCCTCTTGCTCTCGTCTTTTCTTTGCCATATAAAATAGACGGGGGGGGTTCTTGGTTACACCGGCCCTGAGCTACTCGCGGGCATCAGAGCCGGTCCGGAAATCGGGAGGAATCAGGCCTCCTCCTCTTCTTCCTCCTCTTCCTCGTATTCCTACTCATCGGCTTCTTCGTCATCGCCACCGAAGCCTTCGGGGATACG
>JAGBZE010000147.1 GCA_017628435.1 Akkermansia sp. | reverse complement strand
TCCTGACACGATTCTTAAGCCATGCGTTTCTGTCACCCGTTCCACGGGTTCTAATGACTTTTTACACTAAAACGAGTGGTTTCGCGGCTGACGCCGCTGCACCAACTCGCTATTGTTATGTCGCCCGTTTCACGGGCTTTTGAATTCCACTCGCTGACGCGAGCCAGCTGCCCGACAAACTCCAATTTTGCGGGTATCTTCGACTTATTAGAAGCTCCCGATTATACTTCCCAACTGTGCTAATATATATTGAGCCGACAGGCACGACGCAGGGTCATACATGCATGGACCAGGAACAAATCAAGCAAGCAGAAGAGAAGATAGAGCACTGGCTGGAGGACAAGCAGCACCGCCGCTACTGCAAGGCCGCCCTTGTGGCCGCAAATGCAGTCGTTCTGGCGGGGCTCACCTTCGGCCTCAGCATTCTCTGGATAAACGAGCTGCGCAAGGCAACTTGTTGCCACCGAAAGGAGGTAAAACAAGGGTAGGTCCCTCCGTCCTGCCCGCCCAGGCCCTGCACGGCTGGTCCGTGCAGGGCTTTTTCCTCATGCCATACGCACGAATAAGCCACGGAAAATCCTTGCACACGCAGGAAAAATGAACTACTATGCCACGCGTCATGGATTTCCGCACATATCTTCGCAATTATCCGGATGCAAACGGTTACTACGGCCGTTTCGGTGGTGCCTACCTCCCCAAGGAGCTGGAACCCGCATTCAAGGAAATTACCGATGCCTACAACGACATCTGCCAGTCTGCCCAGTTCATCAATGAGCTGCGCCGCATTCGCAAGCAGTTCCAGGGACGCCCCACGCCGGTGTACCACTGCGAGCGTCTTTCCCGCCTGGTGGGTGGTGCCCAGATTTACCTGAAGCGCGAAGACCTGAACCACACCGGTGCCCACAAGCTCAACCACTGCATGGGTGAAGGCCTGCTGGCCAAGTTCATGGGCAAGAAGAAGATTATTGCCGAAACCGGCGCCGGCCAGCACGGCGTGGCACTGGCCACGGCAGCTGCCTACTTCGGGCTGGAGTGCGAAATCCACATGGGCGCGGTCGACATCGCCAAGCAGGCACCGAACGTAACCCGCATGAAGATGCTGGGTGCCAATGTGGTGTGCGTCACCCACGGTCTGCAGACCCTGAAGGAAGCCGTGGACAGCGCCTTCGAGGCCTACCTGCGCGACTACAAGAACGCCATTTACTGCATCGGTTCCGTACTGGGGCCGCACCCCTTCCCCATGATGGTGCGTGACTTCCAGATGGTTATCGGCCACGAGGCCCGCGCCCAGTTCGAGGAAATGACCGGCCACCTGCCGGATGTGGTATGCGCCTGCGTGGGTGGTGGCTCCAACGCCATGGGCATGTTCCCCGCCTTCCTCGGCGACCCGGTGGATATTTACGGCGTAGAGCCGCTGGGCCACGGCCCCACGCTCGGCCAGCACTCTGCCTCCATCACCTACGGCACCGAGGGCATCATGCATGGTTTCAACTCCATCATGCTCAAGGATGAAAACGGCGAACCCGGCCCGGTTTACTCCGTGGCCAGTGGTCTGGACTACCCCTCCGTGGGCCCGGAGCACGCCTTCCTGCACGATATCGGCCGCGTGAAGTACGACACCGTGAGCGATGAGGAAGCCGTGGACGCCTTCTTCAAGCTCTGCCGATATGAGGGCATCATCCCGGCCCTGGAAAGCTCCCATGCCATTGCCTTTGCCATCCGCAAGGCCAAGGAGATGCGCCGTGGTTCCATTCTCGCCAACTGCTCCGGCCGTGGCGATAAGGATGTGGACTACATCGCCGAGCACTTCGGCTATGGAGACGAACACAAGTTCTGATAAAACATCTACTCGACACCGCAGCAGCCACAGGCTCTGCGGTGTTTTTCTTTTCCTATGAAAAAACTTCTTCCTCTGGTTTTCCTGCTCACGGGCTGCACGCTCAACAATCAGTCCTCTTTTCCGCTGCATGAAGCAGTGAAACGCAACGACTCTGCAGCCCTGCGCAGGCATATTGCCAATGTTTCAACCGTAGATACACGCGATGCAGACGGTCTCACCCCGCTCATGCTGGCCTGCATGAACCTGCAGGAGCAGAACATACGCCTTCTGATTCGCGCCGGAGCCGACCCGCACACACCGAATGCAGCCGGCACAACCGCCGCCCAGATGCTCAACCGGGGAGACTCCATTCCCTCTCGCGTAAACGTCTGCCGCAAAGCCATGCTGGAGGAACTTCGCCGCCGATAATTTTTCAATTATTTCCGTGAAACTGATTTTTCACATTCTTCTCCTGGTGCTTTCCGGCATCACCCAGGCTTCCGTAGTGGACATATACGAGCGAGATGCCGTTCCCCTGCCCCTGCCGCCTGCATATCAAGAGCCGGCAGCCGGCAGCAGCGTGTCGAGATTCAGCCGCAAACCCGCACCGCCCTATTGGGATGCCGCCACCCGGCAGCTTGTCGTGGAGTGCTGCCACCCGCCCATTTGCCGCGGCGGAGTCAGCCATTTCTACACCCGGGTCTACCGTTTATCACCTGACGGCAAAACTCTGACCTGCACCCAACGGATGTGGCAGAGCCATAAGCCGCAGGAAGAAGCCCACTGCCGCACATACAGCTGCACCAGTGACTCCCCCTGCTCCTTTTCCAATGGGGGTACCACCGTCGTATTCAAGGTAGATACCCAGGGCACCATCACGCAAGTCTCGTTGCATGGAAAACTCTTTGGTGACCTTCTGCCGGAAGAAGGAGAAATCTTCTTTCCAGGAGATAAAGCGCCATCGCTCATACAACTCGTTCCCTAATACAGCCAGTTACCCACCGCCATCCTCATTAATCAACAGAACAGCATCGCGAACAACAGCATAGCTGTCCAAAATAGGTAAACATCCTAAAGTAGAGCGTACCTATATCAAAGGATAGCGAAAATCACCAGCTGTTTTTGGCAAATAGATCCCCCTG
>JAGBZE010000146.1 GCA_017628435.1 Akkermansia sp. | reverse complement strand
GCCCCGGCCTTCTTTCTTTCACCCACTTCGCGGGCTCAAAATTCCGCAGGCTTCGCCTGCCCGCCAAATCGCTAATTCTCGAATGAGGGCTGCTTTTTCAGTTCGCCAGGGCGGCGAGCAGTTCTTCTCTGCCGGCGGGGAGGTGCTGGAAATGCTGCAGCAGGGTGTGGTGCGGGGCCTGGGTGGGGGAATAGAGCCCGTGCAGCTCAGCCAGGCGTTTTTCAAAATGGTGCAGAATCGCCTGGCGCGGTTGGGAGCTGGCCACATAGTCCAGAGCGCCGGAGATGAGCTTATGCCAGTCCTGGTCGGCGGTGCCGGGCTCCACGGTGGCGAGCAACAGACGCGCCATATAGCTGGCCAGGCGCAGTCTGAGCAGGTTGCTGCGCAGCTCCAGCCGAGGGGAGAGCAGGTTCACCGAGCTGAGCGTGTGCAAATCGCCCTGGGTGGCGGGGCGGTAGAGTAGCTCGCACTCGTGAAACAAATCTACCTGGCCGCTGAGATCGCTGCCGGGTTTGCGTGCCAGGCGTGCGGCGGTGCGTACCAGCCCGTGCTGCGCTGTGCACCAGGTGATGATGAGCCCGTGCTCACCCAGTGGCTGCTGGCGCAGGATGGTGCCGGTATCCTTCTCCATTTCTTACTTTCTGGCAGGAGGACTGAATTGCATCTCTGCAATCCCGGAAAGTTCCAGTGCTCGCTGGAAGGGAACAATCGCAGAGCCCTTGGAGAAAATGCTGTTGGCAATGCGGAGGTTGCGCGAGGCCTCTACCTTGTTGCCCTCTGCCAAGGCGAATACCACCTGGCTGTAGTAGTAGAGAGGCGTGTCAGAGATAGGGCTCAGTCCCTTGACCAGTTTCCTGGCTTCCGGTATCTGCCCCAGCATGACATGGCAGAGCAACTCGCGGAAATCGAGCACGTAGAGCAGGTCTGCCGGTGTCTCGTACGGCAGCATTTCTCTCAGCTCATGAATGGTCTGAATGCCATCCTTATAGCGCTTGCAGGCCAGGTGCAGGTTGGCAATGTTCATGACGGTTACCGGGTCATTCGGCAGGGCTTTGCGTACGCGTTGCAGCTCAATTTCTGCCTCTTCAAAGTATTTCTGCTCCATGAGGCAGCAGGCGCGGAGATTCCACACATTGGGGTTCTTGCGGTAAATCATCTCGCAGTCGGCCAGGTAGCCGATGCAGGCCACCCATTGGCCCTGCTGGTAGGCCGTTTTGGCATTGTTGAAGGCGCGCAGGTATTGCTCTCGGTCATTGCGGGGCAGATTGGAGAACTCCACCAGCCATTCGGGGAGCTGCGCTGCGCCATTATCCTCCTGATTGGGAAGCTGGGCAAGGGAAAGCGGTTGTATTACCGCCAGAGCCAGTAGTATCAGGGAAAGAAATCTCATTTGGCGGCTGGGTGGTTCAGGATGGTCTCTGCCATGGCCTCGGGGGTGAGGCGGTGCTTGGCGCGCAGTTGGTCTTCGCGGCCGTGTTCAATGAACTCATTGGGCCAACCGATACGCAGCACCGGGGTGGTGCAGTTCCGTTCGTTGAGCAGTTCCATGACGGCTGCGCCGAAGCCGCCGGCAATGACGTGGTCCTCCAGCGTGACGATGAGGCGCGTGTCGGCTGCCTGCCGCAGGATGCATTCCTCATCCAGCGGGCAGATGAAGCGTGCGTTGATATGGGCGCAGGAAATACCTTTTTCTGCCAGAATGTTGCGCACTTTCGAGGCGTAGCCATTCATATTGCCCAGCGCCAGCAGGGTGATATCTGTGCCCTGTTGCAGCACCTCTGCCTTGCCGACGGGGAGGGGCAGCAGCTGCTCTGGCATGGGTGTGCCCTCTGCCGTGCCGCGCGGGTAGCGGATGATGCTGGGGCGGTCGTTGATGTTGTTCATGGTGCAGAGCATGTGACCAAGCTCCGCCTCATCCTTGGGCTGCATCATCACCACGTTGGGAATAGCGCGCATCATTGCAATGTCGAACAGGCCGTGGTGGGTGGGCCCGTCATCTGGCGAGAGCCCGGCGCGGTCCATGCAGAATCGCACCGGCAGGCTCTGCAGGGCGGCGTCGTGCTGAATCATGTCCACACAGCGCTGCATGAAGGTGGAGTAGACGGCCAGGTATGGCTTGAGCCCCTGCGTAGCCATGCCGCAGGCAAAGAGGGCTGCGTGCTCCTCTGCAATGCCCACGTCGTAGTAGCGCTTCGGGAACTGGGCGCGGAAAATATCCAGGCGTGTGCCGGTGGGCATGGCGGCGGTGATGGCGGTGATATCCGGGTCATCTGCGGCCAGCGTAGTCAGGTGTTTGCCAAAGGCCTCGGAATAGGTGATGATGGAGCCCTTGCTGGTGCTGCCGTCCTCGATGTTATACTGACCGATACCGTGGAATTTGGTGGGGTTGCTGGCCGCGGGCGCGTAGCCTCGGCCTTTCTCTGTGATAACGTGGATGATGACCGGGCCATTGTGGCGGGAAGCAATGCGCAGAATCTTCTCCAGCCGCTGCGTGTCGTGGCCGTCCACCGGGCCATAGTAGCTGAGTCCCAGTTCCTGGAAGAAACTCAGCGGAGTGATGATGCTGTGCGCCGCATGCACCAGCTTGGAAACCTGCTTGCGGGCACCCTCGCCAGCCAGCTTTTCGATGATGACCTTGGCGCGTTCTCGCAGCCAGGCGTAGGTATCCGTCTCCTGCAGGGAGGAGAAATAGTGAGACAGAGCACCCACATTGCGGTCAATGCTCCACTCGTTGTCATTAAGAATGAGGATGAATTTGCGCGTGGTGGTGGCAATGCTGTTGAGGCCCTCCAGCGTGGTGCCGCAGGTGAAGGCTCCATCGCCCACAATGGAAATCACGTGGTAATCATCCCCCGCCAGGTCGCGTGCAGCTGCCATACCCAGGCCGGCAGAAAGAGCCGTGCCGGCATGGCCTGCGCCGTAGGCATCATGCTCCGATTCGCTGCGCTTGCAGAAACCGGAAAGTCCCTCGAACTGTCGGATGGTGTTGAAGCGTTCTGCGCGCCCGGTCAGCAGTTTGTGTACGTAGCACTGGTGCGAAACATCGAACAGAATCTTGTCAGTGGGCGTGTTGAATACACGGTGCAGGGCAACGCTGAGCTCAACCAGTCCGAGGTTAGGGGCCAGGTGGCCGCCGGTCTCGGAGAGGGTGCGAATCAGCGTGCTGCGAATCTCTGCTGCAAGCTCGTCCAGCTTTTCGGCGGGCATGTTCTTGACATCCTGCGGGGTGCAGATG
>JAGBZE010000145.1 GCA_017628435.1 Akkermansia sp. | reverse complement strand
GCCGCCGTAGGTGTCGACGATAATCTTGCGGCCTGTAAGTCCGGAGTCGCCGTGGGGGCCACCGATAACGAAACGGCCGGTGGGGTTGATGAAGAATTCGGTTTCCGGGGTGATGAGGTCGCTGGGCAGGCAGCGGCGGATGAGGTTGGTGCAGAACTCGCGGATGGTGGCGATGTCGACTTCCTCACTATGCTGGGTGCTGAGCACCACGTTCAGGATGCGGGCGGGGCGGCCGTTCTCACCGTATTCGACGGCTACCTGGCTTTTGCTGTCGGGGCGCAGCCAGGTGACCGCGCCGCTGTGGCGCACCTTGGCTAGCTCCATCATGATGCGGTGGGAGAACATGATGGGGGCGGGCATGAGCTCCGGTGTCTCATTGGAGGCGTAGCCGAACATGATCCCCTGGTCACCGGCACCCTGTTCAGCGCCATCCTTGCCATCGGCCTCGCGGGCATCCACACCCTGGGCAATGTCGGGGCTCTGAGTGGAGAGGTAATTAGTTACGTCCACATTCTCAGCATTGAACAGCTCATCATCTGCTGCGGTGCGGTAGCCGATTTCGGCGATGGTGTCGCGCACGATTTTCTCGTAGTCGATGACTGCCTTGGTGGTGATTTCGCCGGCGAGTACAACATGGTTGTCCTTCACCAGGGTCTCGCAGGCCACGCGGCTGGCGGGATCCTGTGCCAGGCAGGCATCGAGAATGGAATCGGAGATGAGGTCTGCCACTTTGTCAGGATGACCCTCGCCTACGGATTCGGAGGTGAATATGTTGGTGTATTTCATGTGCGTATCTTCTTTATTCGTAGTTTGTAAAACTGAACTGGCGCAGCCCGCTGGGTAGTGCATTACTGGGCTTGCCGAATTCTGCCATGGTAGAGGTGGCAATGAGGGCAGCTTTGTTGCTGATTTCGGGGGAGTAATCGAGCATGCATTGGAAAATATCCCAGAGCAGGGTCATTTCATTTCGGAATTGCTGCGCCTGGATGACGAAATTGCGGAAGCCTGCTTCGTATAATGCGGTAGCCTCGTCGCGGGTGAGGTTGCAGCTGGCTTTCTGGGCCAGGGTTGTGGAATCTATCTTCTGGCAACCAACGCGGGAGATGAGCTCGGAGCGGCGGCGCATCAGTTCCGTATCGTAGGGAGCGCGGCGCATGTCTGCCAGCAGGGATATGTGTTCCCGGCGCACGGGGCAAGTACGCAGGCAGGAATCGTTGATGATGATATCGAATTTTTCCTTGTTCTCCAGTGCGTTGGTGATGCTCGGCTTGGCAGCGTCTGCCGGGTGCAGGCATACGCGGTCGTACAGCCCTGCGAGTTTGTTATACAGGGCAGGGGTGCGTTTGCCTTTCTCCATAACCAGACGGTTGGGATGGCAGTGAATGCGCAACTGCGGGATGGCGGCGCGTAAGCGTCCAGCCAGTTCATCGCTGGCTACGCAGACCGCATTTTTGCGTACCCGGTCGCGGCTGTACAGCTCCTGCACCAGCCCGAGACAATAGGGGTCATTCAATGCTGCTTCAGTCAGACTCGGGTTGTCAAAAACAAGGATGACACCGATATTCAGCCGGGCGTATGATTCCAGAGCTGAACAGTATGCATCAAAGCCAATTGGCCGGCGCTGTACAAACCAGTCGAGGTTCCAGCTGCAGGGGGGGGAGCCAGCCACATTGCTGAAGCGGCGAATTGCCAGCATCTGCTCCAGGAAGTTACTGATGATGAACAGGCTGTTATCGAAACGGAAGGCGCCCCCAACGGTCCAGGTGGATCCGGGTAAATAAGCCTCTGTGAGGAACTTCAGGTTCTGCACTGCTTGCTCGATGGTGATTTCTGGCGTGCTCATGGCTCTTTAGTGGGGCAGAATGGATTCCCAGAACATCTGGCCGGTTCGATGCATGGCGTTTTCTCCGCTGGTATCGTTTCGTAAAGCCAGCCGCAGCAGGTCAAAAAGAATGGATGAGGCGTTGGCGTGTCCACGCCCCTGTACCTTGAAATGACGGAACCCCATATCGCGGAGTTTCTTGATTTCCGGGGTGTTCAGCGCCAGCACGCTTTTGTGCTCATCTGCCAGCAGGGTGTAGAGGCTGCGGCAGCCGTTGGTGGCCTGTTTGGTCTCGAACTTGCTGTTGTCGAAGCTCATGAAATTGAGCGCCGACTCGGAAAGGGAGTGGTAATGGAAGGGGCGGATGGGACAGTTGCGGATGCAGTACTCATTGATGAGCAGGATGTGGCGTTCCTTGTCTTCTATCTGCTCCAGTAGCTCGTAATTCAGCACATCATCCGGGTGCACCATCACTTCATCGTATTCATCGGCCAGGCGTTTGTAGATATCCAGCTTGCCCTTGCCGCCGCTGTTGGTAATCTTGAGAATGGATGAAATAATTTTCAGAGAGGGGTATTCCTTGCGGATGTGCTCGCGCAGAATATCACTGGCCAGGATGACGGAGTTTCTTCCTGTGGGATTGTGGCGGGAAAAGAAGATACAGAGGGCGTTACCGAGAGCGTCCTTCAGGTGCTTTTCGGTGAGCAGCAGGTTGGTGAGGGTGAGGTAGACGGCAATGTTGCGTTTCTCGTACTCCAGACCTGCAGTCCGCACTTCCTCGGCATCGCGCATGAGGTGCTTGAGTACGCGGCCTGAATTCCACTCACAGAGAGGGGCTCCATGCACAATATTGAATGCCTCGAAATTCAGCAGGAGCTTGCAGTAATCGTAAAATGCAATCAGCTCGCGATCATTGACGAACGCGCCAGAAACATCCCACACGGCATCAGGCCAGAGTGGGTTCTGATAAGGGGATATGGATTGCACGGCGCGCTATTCTACCAGCTATTTGGTAGAGGTGCAAGTGCTATTTCCCCTTATCGAGGCGAATTCGCGCGCACATGCGTGGCGCGAGTGCTGTTTCTTCTTGACTTAGGGTGGAAGTGGGAGCAAAATGACGAGGTGAAGATGAGACTCGCTATATTTGCGCTGATGTCGGCACTGCCTGTCATGGCTGAGGGTGCCGCAGCTGAGTCTGCTGCTCCGGAGGAGCAGACTCCTTTCCCTGTAGAGCCTGCCGTGGTTGAGGAATCGGTGGCTGAGACTGCACCTGCAGAGCAAGCTGTGGCTGAATCAGTCCCACAGGAACAGCAGACACCTGTCGCGCCTGTGGCGGAACCTGTTGCAGAATCTGCACCGCCGCTTGCTGCAGAGGAGATTGCTCCCTCCGATGAGCCTGTGCAGGCTGAGACGATCCCGGCGGAACCCGCTGCTGCAGAACCCGCTGCCGCCGAGCCGGAACTGGTAGTTCAGCCTCAGACGGATGTGACCGCAGTACCTGAGCAGCCGGTAGGGCCGGTGAAGCCGGAGGTGAATCTGACTGCTGCTTACCGGGGTATTGTGAAGGTGGAGGTAGTGAGCCGCACGCCGGATTATGAGACCCCCTGGCAGGGTGGTAGATTCGGCCGCGGTACGGGCACAGGCTTCCTGGTGGCACCTGGGCTGTTCATGACGAATGCGCATGTGGTGGCTAATGCGGAGAAGATTGATATCTCGTTATTTGCGGATGCGCGCCGTATTCCTGTCAAGGTGAAGTTTGTGGCGCATGATGCCGATCTGGCTCTGCTTGAGATTGAGGATGTGTCTGCTTTTGAGGGTGTGCCCTGTCTGGAGTTCAGTGAGGAAATGCCGCAGCTGGAGGACACGGTGCGTGCTATCGGTTATCCCATTGGTGGCACACGCTTGTCTGTTACCCGCGGTATTGTTTCCCGAGTGGAGACGATTCCGTATGCTCATCCCCGCAACATTGCCCACCTTGCTCTGCAGGTGGATGCCGCTATCAACCCCGGCAACAGTGGTGGCCCGGTGCTTAAGGATGATAAGGTGGTGGGCGTGGCTTTTCAGGGGCTTATGCAGGCCAATTCCACGGGCTATGTGATTCCCATGCCGGTTATCCGCCATTTCCTGAAGGATGTGGAGGATGGCCGCTATGATGGCTATGTGGAAATGGGCGCCCGCTTCATGCCCATGGAGAATAAGGCCATGCGCCGCCACTATGGTCTGGCTGATAATGGCCTGGGATGCCTTGTGGCAGATGTGGTAAAGGGGGCTGCCTGTGACGGTCTGTTGAAACCGGGTGATGTGGTGATGGCTGTGAACGGCCTGCCTGTGGATGCCACGGCCATGATTGAGCTTGATGGCGTGCGAGTGCGCCTGGAGGAGCTGGCAGAACGTTCCTTTGCCGGGGAGAAGGTGCATTTCACCCTGCTGCGTGGTGGTGAGGTGATGGAGTCTGAGGTGACCTTGGCGCCGCTGCCTTCCATTCGCGTGCTTTCCCGCCGGTATGATGAACAGCCGCGCTATGTGGTGTTTGGCGGCTTGGTCTTCCAGCCGTTGGAGTTCAATGTAGTGCATGCGCATCAGGTGAAATCTGCAGATGTCATGGTGGAGCTGGACCGTTTTACCCGCGGTGGTGAATCTGCTGTGAAGCAGGATCTGGTGTTGCTTACCCGGACTCTGCCGGATGAAGTGAATGCCCGTTTTGAAGATGCCGGCCGCGCGCTGGTGACCAAGGTGAATGGTGTGGAGGTTACCGGACTTGAGCACTTGCATTCCCTGTTGTATCCGGCTGAAGGTACGGAGCGCCCTGCCTACACTGTCATTGAACTGGCGGATGCTCCGCGCCCCATGGTGATTGATAATGCAGCAGTTGATGCCGCGAACAAACGTATTTCTGAACGATATAACATATTGGCTCCGGCCCGCCTTAAATAACTTTTCTTTTCCGAATCATGATCCGGACCCTGACCATCCTTTCCTTGTTAGCAGTTGCGTTGAGCTCCTGCAAGCCTACGGAGCGCACCGCGCTTAAGAAGAAACAGAACACACCGGTAGAAGTGCCGGTGGCTCAGCCGGAACCCGCCCCAGTGGTGGTAGAGCTTGTGCCGGCAGAGGAACCAGTGGTGGTGGAACCGCCGCCTGCAGCTCCGCTGTCTGAGGCTGCCGATTCTCTGCTGGTGGTAAGTGCCACATTGCAGAAGTACAATGCCATGCAGCCGTGGGAGAAAGAGACTCCCCGCCAATCCCGGGCTCTGGGTGTATACGTGGGCGAGGGTCGCGTGCTTACCGTGGGGCGAGTGGTGGATTCTGCCACTTATGTAGAGTTGATTCTGCCGGATGTGAGCCGCACGGTGCCGGCGCGTGTGCTTCGGTATGATGAGGATTTGAACCTGGCTTTGCTGACTGTAGCTCATGAGGAGGATGCTTCTATTTTTGATACGCGCACTGCCCTGCCGCTGGGTGATGCTCTGAATCGTGGCGAGTCGGCTACCTACGCCGGGCTTATCAATGGTGTGGAGCCGGTTCATGTGGATATGCAGGCGGAAAACGTGGGTGGCGATAAGGTGCCGCTGATGGTGATGCGCGCTGCGCGTCCCTTGCCAGAGGGGCAGACAACGGGTGCCCCGGTGGTGCGTGAGGGTAAGCTGAGTGGCCTGGGTGTTGCCTACAAGAAGCAGGATCAGTTGATGCAGGTGGTGAATGCGGAGCTGATTCAGCGCTTTCTGACTCAGGAGACAGCCGGTGTGCCGGTGCTGGGTATGCAGTTTGCTCCGCTGGATGACCCGCAGTTCCGCAAATATCTCAAGCTTGATGCCGCCGCAAATGGTTTGTACATCAGCAAGGTGTTACCTGGTGGCTCGGCAGAGGCTGCCGGCCTGAAGGAGGGTGATGTGGTAACAGCTGTGGAAGGGATGCCGTTGGATAATCAGGGCCGCTGTGAGCATTCGCGGTATGGCCTGCTTCAGGCATCTGTGCTGCTGCGTGGTATGAAGGATATGGGGCAGGAACTTGAACTTACCATCAGCCGCGAGGGCGAGACTCAGAAGCTGCAGGTGCGTCTCAATCGCGATGCGGTGGAGAATGCCCTGTTCCGCCCTCAGAAGCCCGGCGTGCAGCCGCGTTATGTGATGTGGGGTGGTATGTTATTCCAGCCGCTCACCAGCACCTTGGTGGAAGAGCTGCGCAATAGAAATAATGGCCTGCTTCCGCTGGAACTTCAGTTATTGGAGCAGAACCATGCTGCCCTGCAGGCTGAGGGGTATTCGGAGCCGGTGGGCCTCACCTATGTGCTGCCCACGGTGGCTACCCAAGGCTATGATGAGCTGCGGTTCTGTCACCTCCGGGCCGTAAACGGCAAGCCTGTGAGTTCGTTTGAGGCACTTCCAGCCCTGCTGGATGAGCAGACGGACAACGGCCTCATCCGCCTTGAGTTCAATAAGCCTCCCTATGCTGTATATGTGGAGCGCTCTGCAGTGGATGCGGTGAACACCCAGCTGCAACAGACCGCTATTCCCAGACTACGTGTGGTTGAGTAAGTGATAATCGCAGGGTATGCTGAAGATGAATAAGTGGGTGCTTGGCTTGGCTGGTACGGCTCTGGTTTTTGGGTGTTGTTTTTTCTATTTGCGTCAATGGGAAAGCAATGCTGAAATAACACATTTCCTGAAGCGGGTAGATGCGAAGGTTAATCTTCCGTGGATGGTGGGTAAGCCTACGAGTGTAATGACTGTAACGGATTGCAAACGGGATGTGAATAATCCTGATTTCTGGATTGCGCATGGCGGCGGCCTGGGTGATTTTCTCTATACAAATAGTCGGGAGGCTGTGTTGGACTCGCTGCAGCGGGGGTATAAGTACATTGAATTAGATATCCTGGTTACCTCAGATGGGCATTTAGTGGGTGGACATGATTGGCCTCTTGTTCGTGATTTAGTAGGTTTGGCAGATGGCCAGGATTGCCCACTTAGTCGGGCCGAGTTGCTTGCCTGTCGCTCGAGTTGGAAGTATACACTATTGTTTGCTGAGGATATCTGCCGTCTCTTGGAGGAGAATCCGCAGATGATATTGGTAACAGATAAGGTTCAGGATTTTGATTTGCTGGTTCGCGAAATTCCATATGTTGATCGTATGGTGGTGGAGGCCTTTGATAGCCTTAATTATCTGGCTGCGCTGCGGGCAGGAGTGAAGAATGTGGCCTTAACGGTGTATTCTGCTCAGAATCTGATGCAAGCACAGAAGTATAAGTTGCACGGATTAGTAATGCATGCGCATGATTTGGAAGAGAATCCGGATATTGTAGAGTTGGCTACTCAACTACACAAGGAGGGGTGTTGTATTATGGTTCATGGTGCACCAACGTGTGATGATGTTGCGTTTGCCCGCAAGTATTTAGGTCGATGTGTCAGTCGAATATATACGAACACCTGGAGTCCTCAGGATCCACCTCCTGGTCTTTTGTTGAGTGAATAGAATATAAAAGGTCGCCGGAGTGTGGTAGATTAGGTTACCAGAAACGGTTTATCAGCACTCTAAATTTGGTTATGCCTTCCTGGGGCGGTGGGGCTCCAGCATGCGCTTATTGTCGCTTTCCTGGTTGCGGGCGCGGCGGCGTGCCTCGCGCTGCAGGTGGGCCTGCATGGCAAAGGCTTTCTTCTTGTTTTCAGCCGGGTGGTAGGAGCCATCCGGGGCCATATCGCAGGCCTGGGTGTTGTCCTTGAAGCAGGAGTCCAGAATGCCCATGATGCGGCTGGCGTGGCGCGGATCCTCAATGGGGACGAGCAGTTCCACGCGGCGGTCCAGGTTGCGGCTCATCCAGTCTGCACTGGCCATGTAGATGAGCGGGTTGCCGCCGTTGTGGAAGTGGAACAGGCGGGCGTGTTCCAGATAGCGGTCCACAATGCTGGTGATTCGGGTGCAGGCGCGGGCTTTCTCGCTGGTGGGGGCCCAGCAGCAGATACCGCGTATGTTGAGCTGGATGTTTACCCCGGCCTCCGCCGCCTTTTCCAGGGCTTCCATCATCTCAACATCATTGAGCGAATTCATCTTGGCGCGGATGATGGCGCGCTCGCCCATTTCGGCGCGGCGGGCCTCAGCGGCAATGAGCTCCAGCAGGTGACTCTTCATGGTGGCGGGTGCCGGGTAGATGCGGCGGAAGCGCATGAGACGCGTAAGGCCGGTCACCGAGTTAAAGAACTGGGAGGCATCTGCCCCCAGATGCTCGTTGCAGGTGAGCAGGGAAAGGTCACTGTAGATTCGTGCGGTTTTTTCGTTGTAATTGCCGGTGCCTATGTGGCAGTAGCGGCGCAGGCTGCCGTTTTCCCTCCGCACAATGAGCATAATCTTGGCGTGGGTTTTGAAGCCCTTCACGCCGTACACCACCTGCACACCGGTGCGTTGCAGCTTCTCCGCCTGCGCCAGGTTGTGCCGTTCATCAAAACGGGCTTTGAGCTCTACCAGCACAGTGACCTGTTTGCCGGTTTCTGCAGCGCGGCAAAGGGCTGCAATGAAGCGGGAGTTTTCTGCCGTGCGGTAGAGAACCTGCTTGATGGCAATTACGTCAGGATCCACCGCAGCTTCCTCAATCAGCTTGACGATGGGTTCGTAGCTTTCGTACGGGTTATGGATGAGGATATCTCCCTGGGCGATGTTCTCGAACATGCTCAGAGAGGCATCCACCTCTGCCGGCCAGCAGGGGGTCCAGGCCTGCACTTTGTGCTGGTCGTTACCGGGTTCAAAGGCCATCTGGCCAAAATCCACCAGACGCAGCAGTCCCGGTACGCGGTAGGTTGAGCCCTCATCTGCGCCTACAATGGCAGAGATGCGTTTCTCGATGCTCTGCGGTGTGCCTGCGGGCAGCTCCAGGCGCACACAGTCCGAGAATTTGCGGGCTACCAGCACGCTCTCCATTTCCTGAGCAAAGTCGCCGCCTTCCTCTTCTGCCACAGCAATGTCGCCGTTGCGGGTCACGCGGAAGGGTGTGGTGCTCAGCACTTGTTCGCCGGGGAAGAGCAGGGGGCAGAAGGTGCTCACTATATCCTCCAGCATCACATAGCCATTGCGCCCCAGCACGGCGGACTGCTCGCGGCGGGGCAGAACCTCCGGCAGGGTGATGGCCACAAAACGGCTTTCTCCACCAGTGGCAGGCTGCAGTTCGATGCCTAGAATGAGGCTCAGGTTCGGCAGCATGGGCGGCTGCTCCACTTCCATGGCCAGGGGGGTGAGAATGGGGGATATGTTGTTGATGAAGTATTCCTCCAGAGCAGCGTGTTGGGCTTCGGTCAGGTCGTCCAGCTTCTGAGGACTGAGCCCGGCCTCATTCATGAGTGGCATCAGCACCTCCTGCAGCAGGTGGTACTGGGTTGTCACCATGTTTCCGGCGCGTTCGCGAATGCGCTCCAGCTGCTCGCTCGGGGAGAGCCCGGTTAAATCAGGCTTGAACTTGCCTGTCTGGCGCAGCAGCATGAGCCCGCCCACACGCACCTGGAAGAATTCATCCAGGTTACTGGCGCTGATGGACAGGAACTTGACGCGTTCCAGCAGCGGCAGTTCCGGTCGCAGTGCCTGATCCAGCACGCGCTGATTGAATTCCAGCCAGGAGATTTCGCGGTTGATGAACATGGTATGAGAGGCTATTGCCAGCCCTCCATCGTT
>JAGBZE010000144.1 GCA_017628435.1 Akkermansia sp. | reverse complement strand
GGCTGTGTTTTTTAATGTCAGTTTCGCCTGGCTTGCAAGGAAATTCTGAGGTGCGGTGAGTTCCGTCAATTCGGCTTCGATGTGCGCCTCCTTCTGCATGTATTCCCATGTATTTACCAGACTCAGACCGCAGGGGATGGATGCATTCAGATAAAGCCCCTGGGCGCTGACCTGTTCATGCGCGAGATCTCTGGCCTGCAGCCTGGCAGAAATGGCATCCGATTTCAGAGTTGCGATAATCTCATTCGCATTGAACTGGATGTCTTTAATTTCAGCAGATGCTTGTAGCTTATTGATTCGTGAAGCCGCCAGACGGGCTGAATCGGAGCAGATGCTCAGGTCTGCCTGCTGTAGATGGCACAGCTTGCTCTGCTGATTCCACTGCAGATTGTTCAGCTTGATGTTGATAAGTAAATCTGCTGTATCTGCCTGAACCTGTGCATGTTTAGCGTTGCCGATTCTGGCGTTGAACGATATGTCCTCAGCTTTGATGGTTTCGTTGCTGATATCAATGCCATCAATTCGCACCGTGAGGGCTGAGTTGCCGATGTCGCTTCCTGCATAGCAGATTTCATCGCAGTTTAATTGCAGATTGCAGCTCTGCAGTACAGGAACTAAATCCGCGAGGTGCGTTTTACCTGGTTCAAAATCAGGTAGCAGTAAGCTGGTTTTTGCTCTCAGCTTCAGGTTGCTGTTGAAAGTAAGCTCTGTAGGAAGTGTCAGACTGGAATCTCCCGTCAGTTCATGTATCAGCGCCAGTAGGGTCTCATCCGGAAGCGATAAATCCAGTTCTGCATGCCCGGTTTCTCCTGCTGCATGGGCATCTGCCATGATGTACCCGTCATTCAGGTCCAGTTTAAAGACATCGATGCTGAACTGCCCGTTGTGTGTGTAAAAGGAAAGATTCGCTTGTTTCACCGGGACTGAGCCCAGACGCATATTCTTTTGCTCAATCTTGCCGCGCAGTCGGATATTGTTGAGGGCAAAATCCTTGCTGAAGGAGGCACTGCCATCCAGTTCGATGCTGGGAGTATGGCCTTCTGCTGTTGTGATTTTCTGCAATACCTGGGGGGCGCTTTCTCCGAGATAGCCATTGAGCATCCGGATAATCGGCGCAGTGCTCGAGGTCTGAAATTCCAGCTCTCTATCTTCCCAGTTGTATCCTCCTTGCAGCTTGACCTGGGTGTCCGGATTTACTGTGCGGAATTTCAGATTATTGATAGTAAATGTGTTGCTGTTAATGGAAGCGTCAAGTTGAGCATCGCGGAAATGAAAATGTTCTACCTCGTAGCATGGGATGCTGGCTTTTAGCCTGGCTTTCCAGCGTTCGCCATGAATTAAGTTGATTTCTACGTCAGGATGTGATTGTTCTGACCAGGATTGTACATCCAGTTGCTTTTTGATCTCTTGCAGTGTAGGGCGAATTTCGGCAAGTGCCTTAGAGAGACTCAATTGTTCTTTCCCTGAGTCTGTAGAATTCTGTTCCAGAAGATCTCCTGTGCCAAGCTTGACATGAAGATTGATATGATGAAAATTAGCGCTCAGATTGACACTTATTCCATTGCTATTGCGGAAAAACGCAGTGTAAATATCTATATTGTTCAGAGTAAGCGCATCTCCGATAGTATCGCTGAGGGGAAGGATAAGACGCCCGTTGCTGACCTGGATGTCGAGCGGGCGAATGTCTCCGCTGAGAAGACGAATCAGACTGAATGCTATCTGTGCCTTTCGTATGCTGAGTTCTGCAGGGGCTGCATCCGTTTGTTCCTGTCTGACTCTGATTTTTTCCGCCTTTAGTGCTAATCCTGATCTGGGGTACAGGCGGATTTTATCAATGTGTAGCTCGATACCGGCTTTAGCAGCCTCGTTTTCAATATAGCGTAATGCACAGTCGGGAATGCCGACTGTGCATAGCCAGATGATAATTGTTGTTGCCAGCAGCAGCCCTACCAGACACAAAGTTGGAAGGATATTACCTACGCGTCTGATAGAGAGCTTGCCGGCCATAGGGTAGTTACTCGGTATATTAATCAGATTTCCGGGTCGAATTCACCTTCCGGCAGGGGAGGAGCCTTGGGAAGGTTCTGTTCGATATCGTCCAGAAGATTAACCAGATTGACTCCTCGTTGGGCTGAGTTGTCGTGTTTGAAGGTGAGCTTTGGCGTGTTGCGCAGAACAACACGCTTGCTCACTGCCTTCTGAATCTCACCGCGCTTGCGGTTGAGTTTCTCGATAACCTGGGCAGGTGCCATGCGGCCCACAACGCCGACCCATACACGACCTTCCTTGAGGTCCTCGGTAATCTCGACATCAAGAATTGATACGATAGTGCCGGACCATTCGTACTCCTTCTGGATGAAGGTGCCGATTTCCCGCTTCATCAATTCGTTCACCTTGTCAAGACGTCTGGTTGCCATAGGTTCTTACAGGGTCTGCTTAATCTTCTCGAGAGTGTAGCATTCGATGATATCACCCTCTTCGTAGTCGTTGTAGTCTGCCAGGCGGATACCGCATTCCAGACCTGCCTTGACTTCCTCCACTTCATCCTGGAAGCGGCGCAGGGTAGACATCTTGCCGTCGAATACAACCTGACCATCGCGCAGTACGCGGGCCTCGGCAGAGCGGTTCATCTTACCATCGGTCACGAAGGAGCCTGCGGCCTTGCCCTTGTTGAGCTTGAACACCTGCTTGATTTCAGCGTGACCCAGCACGGTTTCGCGGGTCTCGGGCTCAAGCAGACCGAGCATGGCGTCCTTCACCTGGTCGATAAGCTCGTACACGATGGAGTAAATCTTCACCTGCACGCCTTCGCGCTTCACTGCCTTCACGGCATTGCTCTCCACCTTCACGTTGAAGCCGAGGATAACGGCATCGGAGGAGGAGGCAAGAAGAATATCGCTCTCGGAGATGGGACCGGCGGCTGCACCAATGAACTGGCATTCCACCTTTTCACTCTCAATGTCCATGATAGCCTTCTTGATGGCTTCCACGGAACCCTGTACGTCGCCCTTAAGGTAGAGCTTAAGCACAGCTTTCTGGGCGCCATCGCCCATCATGGCGAGAATGTCTTCCATGCGGGAGCGGCGGGGGGCCATCAGGCGCTGCTGGCGCAGTTCCTCCAGGCGTTCATCGGAAAGGCGACGTGCAGCGCGGTCATTTTCCATTTCCACCAGCTCATCACCCACATTCGGGGTCTCAAGGAAGCCGGAAACCTCAGCAGGCATGCCGGGGGTAGCCTTCTTGATGCGCTGGCCTTTGTCATCGAGCATGGTCTTTACCTTGCCGGAGTATGGGCCGCAGATGAAGGGCATACCGACCTTGAGAGTGCCGCTTTGCACGATGACGGTGGCGGAGCTGCCCTTGCCCTGTTCCATGCGGGCCTCGATGATGGAGGCGCGGCAGTTGGCTTTCGGGTTGGCCTTGAGTTCGAGCACCTCGGCCTGCAGGCAGAGCAGGTCGAGCAGGTCATCGATGCCGGCACCGGTGTGGGCTGATACGTCCACGCATTCAATTTCACCGCCGAAGTCGGTGGGCATGAGGTCGTTTTCCATGAGCTGGGTGCGCACGCGCACCGGGTCGGCGGCAGGAAGGTCGCACTTGTTAACGGCTACGATGATGGTCTTGCCGGCAGCCTTGGCGTGCATGATAGCTTCCTTGGTCTGGGGCATGATGCCATCGTTGGCGGCTACAACCAGCACTACGATATCGGTCACGTCTGCACCACGGGCGCGCATTTCGGTGAAAATGGCGTGGCCGGGGGTGTCGATGAAGGTAAGGGTGTTATCTCCATGCTGCACGGTGTAGGCGCCGATGTGCTGGGTTATACCACCAGCTTCACCTGCGGTCACCTTTGTGCGGCGGATATAGTCGAGCAGGGAGGTCTTGCCGTGGTCAACGTGGCCCATCACGGTGATGATGGGGGTGCGCACCTTCAGGGCATCCTCGGGCTCTTCTTCAACGGCAACGGCCTCCGGTTCCTTGATTTCCTCCACGGGCGCCTTGACGCCGGCGCCCTTTTCACGGCGCACACGCTCATAGGTGAAACCATGTTTTTCGCACAGGGCTGCCACCTGGTCGCTATCCAGCGTGGTGCTGGGGTTGGCGAACACGCCCATGGGCAGGAGTTCGGCAATCAGCTTGAAAGGCTTCATTCCCATCTGCGTGGCCAAGTCTGCCACGGAAATCGGGGCCTTGATGTTCATGACCTTACCTGCATCTTCACTGGCGGGGGCTGAGGTGGGAACGGGTGTGCTTTCCACAGGCTTTGGTGCCGGAGCAGGGGTAGCTTTGGGCTCTTCTGCTTTTGCAGCAGGTGCCTTGCGGGGAGCTTTGCGGGGAGAAAGCAGATCGAGTGCCTCTGCTTTGGGGGCGCGTTCCTTCTTAGGTGCGGAAGATACAGCTGGTGCACTCTTCGGTGCTGCGGCCTTCTTCTTGGTGCCCCCGATCAGGTCGAGAACAGGGGCTTTCTTGTCGTCTTTATTTGCCATGTTGTAAATCTTTTGTATTGAGTCAGGAATCAACCGTTGTTCTTAGCTTTGTTCAGGATGTCCTGGGCTTCGTCTTCTGAGATGCCGAGGGCCTCTACCAGACTCTCAACATCAGCGTATTCAGCAATACCTTCCACGGTTGTGAAACCGCTTGCAACCATGGCAGCAGCCATCGAGTTAGAGATGCCGAGTATGGTGGCCAGCTCGCTGGCACCCTCGTTGGCGAGACTCTTAGCCTGAGCTTTTTCATCAAAAGCCTCTACGCGCACATCCCAGCGTTCATCTGCTGAGGAGATGAGACGTGCTGTCAGACGTACATTCTGCCCCTTGCGGCCCTTTGCCTTAGCTGCGGCCTTATCGTCTTCCACCACTACAGTCACCACACGGGCTGCCTTGTCCACGTTGACGCGGATGGGTTCGATGGGGGCCAGAGATTCGGTCACCATAGCGGCCTTGTCATCGGTGTATTCAAGAATGTCAATCTTCTCGTGGTTGAGTTCGTTCACCACGTTCTTGACGCGGGCTCCGCGCATACCTACGCAGGCACCGATGGGATCCACATTCGGGTCGTTACTGTGCACAATCATCTTTGTGCGATAGCCAGCTTCGCGCACGATGCTGAGGATTTCAACTGTGTTGTCAGCGATTTCCTGCACTTCGTTCTCGAAGAGTCGACGCACCAGGTTGGGGTGGCTGCGGGAAAGGATAAGCTCGTTGCCGCGAACACCATCGCGCACTTCCACTACATAGAAGCGCATTTTATCACCGCTGTTGTAATCCTCTCCGGGGATACGCTGCCGCAGGGGAACAAGACCTTCAAACTTTTCAACTTCCACGATGACATCACCCTTGTCGTAGCGCTTTACGGTGCCGGTTACTACTTCGCCGGCGCGATCGCGGAAGGCATCAGCAAGCATTTCCTGCTCAGCCTTGCGAATGCGCTGCTGCATGGTCTGGCGAGCTGTCTGTACAGCGATGCGGCCGAAGTCCTTGGGGGTGATGTTGACGCTGATTGTGTCACCGGGCTGGTAGGTCTTGCCCTTCTTTTCGCCGGCGGCCTGAGCAACGCTGAGCTTTACCTCGTTGAATGCATCAGTCAGCTGATCGTCCTCAACTACGACCATTTCTGCCTTGATTTTAACGGTGCCCTTCTGTGGGTTGACAATGGCGCGAATGTTATTGATGTGGTCTGCACCGGGCACCATCTTGGAATAAGCGGTGATGAAGGAGGCTTCGAGTGCCTGAATAACGCGCTCGCGGGTCAAATCCTTTTCGCGAACGTAGAAATCAATCAGGGCGGAGATATCAGTGGTGGCCATTGTCTTTAGTTACTTACTTGTGTTTTATTGTTGAGCCGTGTACAAAAAAAGAGCGGGTCACCGACCCGCCCCAATCTCGCACGGACCGGAACTTGAACGCGTTCATTCTACGGGTGGAGCGGCCTCTTGTCAAGCACTTTGTGTGCCTTATGTGGCCTGATGGTGTTATTTTTCGTGCTCACAGGCAGGTAGATCTCCTTTCAGGATGCAGTCTGGGCGGGCTGCTTCGCTCAGCATGTTGCATTGGAGCTGGATTTCCTGAATTCCCGGCCAGGTATCCCTGCTGTCTGCAGGCAGAGGAAGAAGCTCATTACTCAGTAGCCATCGCACGTAGTCTATATCCTTGCAGCGCAGGAGGGTGCTGCAATCTGGTGTCTGTGTCTCGCAGTTCAGTAGCCGCCTGGCTTCATCTACATCATGTGATTCATAAGCATTGTACACGGCTTGCCAGAGTGGGGACATGGTGTTCATGTTTCCCATTGTGGCAGGTGAATGCTGCTGCGTCCATGACTATTAGATGGTAACTTTGTAGATGCTGGCAGCTTCCTCTGCTGTGAGCGGATGGACGCCCGCCAGTGTGGGGGTGGCTGCCTCCCTGTCATATACCTTGCAGGCTGCAGCTGCCATGGCATCGAAATTTGCATCTGCTGGTACGCCGAGTTCCTGCATGGTCTGCGGCAGTCCCAGCAGCTGATACCATGTGCGGAGCCTGCGTATACCCTCGCGTACTACGGCTGCAGTGTCACGGTGCGGTTGCACCCCCATGACATTGCATGCCCACTGAGCAAAAATGCCGGGATTATACGGCCACACTGCTTCTATGTAGGCTGGAATGATGACTGCCAGCCCGCCGCCGTGCGGCACGTCATACACGGCGCTCAGTTCATGCTCCAGGGCGTGGCATGCCCAGCTCTGCTCGCGCCCGAGTCCTAATAAATCATTGTGGGCTACGGTGCCGCTCAGGGCGAGTTGTCCCCAGGCATCGATGTTTTGCAGGTCATTGGAAAGGATGATGGATTGCTCCATGATGGTGCGCATGGTTGCTTCAGCCAGAGCATCGGTCAGGGCTGTCTGTGTAGTGTTGGTGAAATAACGCTCGAAGATGTGGCACATCATGTCGCAGGCACCGTAAGCCATCTGGGTGCGAGGTAGGGTGAGGAACAGGGTCGGGTCTACAATGCTGAGTACCGGGCGCAGCCCCATATGTTTGAAGCCGAGTTTGCGGCCTGTCTTTTCGTTGCTCAGTACGGTATTGGGGCTGTTCTCGCTACCGGCTGCCGGCAGGGTGAGTACCGTGGCAACGGGCAGCGGGTCATTCGCTGGAATGGAACCTTTGCATGAGTATAGTTCCCACACATCACCACGGTTCGGTGTGCCGACCGCGATGCCTTTTGCGGAGTCAATGACGCTGCCGCCCCCAACTGCCAGCACGAGTTTCACATCCTCCTTCCGGCAGAGCTCAATGCCTTCACGCACAAGTTCAACACTGGGGTTCGGTTTAACGCCGCCCAATTCCACAAAGGTAATCCCGTGCTCTGCAAGGCTGTTTCTTACTGCCTGGAGCAGGCCGCTGCGAATGACGCTTCCACTTCCGTAATGGAGTAAGACTCGCCCCTGAACATACGGCTTCAGCAGGTAGCCGATGTTTCGGTGTTCCCCGGAACCATATACATAGCGCGTGGCGTTGTGGTAATTGAAATTCTGCATGTCGGGCATTCTAGCACGCCGCGGCGCCTCTGTCCATGCAAAATGACGCCAAAAGAGATTGCTTCCTCCAAGGTCAATCGGTAGAATGCTGCGACTAGTCATGCGAATGAAGATTGTACACAATTTGCTTTGCTTTGCGGTACTTGCCGGGCTTTTTGCTTGTAATCAGCAAAGTCAGAAGGCAGTCGTGCAGCCCGTAACACCTGAGGTGAAGCCGGTTGAAAAAAACGATAAACCCGCTGTTCCGAACAAACAGACAAAGCCTGAGAAGTCCCCTAAGCCAGTTAAGAAACCTAAGCCGGTTCTGCCGGACCCACCAGTTGTACCGGATGTGGCAACTCCTGGTCAGGCAGAGATACCTGGACATGCAGAGATGGGTGTTACTCCCGCGCAGGCGGAAGAGGCAAAGCCGGTGTCTCTGAAACCACTGGGTAAGCGAGTCTGTTGTGTGCCGATGAAGGGCAAATATGTGGCTCTTACCTTTGATGATGGCCCGCATCCATCTCTCACACCCAGGGCTCTGGACATTCTGAGTCGCCATGGGGCAAAGGGTACATTCTTCATGCTTGGGCAGAATGTTGCCCGCTACAAGTCTGTTGTGGCCCGGGCTGCTGCCGAAGGTCATGAACTTGGTGTGCACACCTGGAGTCATATAAAGATGAATTCATCTTCCCGTGCCAGGGTGGATAGCGAGATTGACCGCACTCAGAAGACGATTGCAGCAGTTTCCGGTGTTAAACCGCGTGTGATGCGCCCTCCTTACGGTGCAACTAACAAGACGCTGGTTGAACACATGTATAACCGCTATGGCATGGCCTCCATTATGTGGGATGTAGATACGCTGGACTGGCGTAAACCCGGCGTGAATAAGGTGGTCAACGTGGCTGTGAACAAAGCTAAGCCTGGTTCCATAATCCTGATACATGATATTCACGCAACGACGCTTGCAGCGCTGGAGGGGATTGTGACCGGGCTGCAGGCCAGGGGGTTCCAGCTGGTCACCGTATCGGAGCTGATGCAGATTGGTAAACGTGAAGCTGCTGAGGCGGCTGCGGCCAAGGAGGCTGAGCAGGCTGCCCCTGCAATAGAGGAACAGCCGACGCCTGCCCCGGCCGCAGATGTTATGACGGAGTTGCCTGCGCAGGTAGAGCCTGCACCGATGGAGGCGACAACAGGAGCGGAGCCCGAGCAGCCGCAGGAAGATCTGCACGCTGCCAGCGACGAGGAGCCTGCAGTGAATCTGGATGAATTCAACATGATGTAATTTTATGGCGAAGAATGCTTTTCTGGGTAAGGTATATCTTATAGGAGCCGGGCCTGGTGACCCTGGTTTGATGACGCTTAAGGGCCGGGATTTGATAGCCAAGGCCGATTGTCTAGTGTACGATGCATTGGCTGCTCCTGTTATGCTGACATGGGCAAAATCTGAGTGTGAAAAAATATATGTAGGTAAACGGTCGGGAAATCATGCACTTCCTCAGTCGGATATCAACGCGCTGCTTGTGGAATGCGCATCAAGGCATGCTTGCGTGGTTCGCCTGAAGGGCGGTGATCCTTATGTGTTTGGTCGCGGTGGAGAGGAGGCCCAGGCGCTGCAGACGGCCGGGGTGGCTTTTGAGGTGGTGCCTGGTGTTACCTCTGCCATTGCCGGGCCTGCCTGCGCCGGTATTCCCGTGACACACCGCGACTACTGCACTCAGTTTACAGTATTTACCGGTCATGAAGGAGCTAACAAGGAGGAATCAACTCTTGATATCTCCGGTATTGCCACAGCACAAGGTACCAAGGTAATGCTCATGGGTATGAGTCGCCTGCGTGAGACTCTGGAGGCTTTGATGCAGGCCGGGCAGGGGAGCGATGTGCCGGCCGCTGCTGTTCAGTGGGCTGCAACCGGTCGCCAGAAGATGGTTTCTGCCACGGTGGCGACTCTGGCTGATGCCGTGGAGACTGCTGGTATTTCTTCCCCTGCAGTGGTGGTGATTGGTGATGTGGTGAAGCTGGCTCCGCAGTTGGATTGGCGCAGCAAGCTTCCTCTGTGCGGGAAACGAGTGGTGGTAACTCGTACCCGTGAGCAAGCCAGTGAGTTGAGTGGTATGCTGGAGACCCTGGGCGCAGATGTTATTGAGCTTCCCACGATTCGCGTTGCGCCTCCTTCTGATAAGCGTGATTTTGCAGAAGCTGTAGTGGATGCTCCGCATTACGACTGGCTTATTTTCTCCAGCCCGAATGGTGTTCGCCGTTTCTTCCAGGCGTTCTTTGCTGTGTATGAAGATATCCGCGAGATTGGAGGTGCCCGTATCGCTGCCGTGGGCCCCGGAACTGCGGCGGAGTTGAAAAAGTTCGGACTGATGGTGGATGTGATGCCGCAGAAGGCTGTGGCGGAGGAATTGATAGCAGAGTTCGACCGCAAGGGTGAGGAATTCGGCGGCGTGGCCAATGTGACGATGCTCTGGGTGCATGGTGAGCAGGCTCGCCGTGTCATCTATGATGAGCTGATGAAGCGGCAGGCTATTGTGGATGAATGCCTGGCCTATTCCACCGTTCCGGAGACGGAGGATGTTTCAGGTGCCCAGACCCGTCTCCGCGAGGAGGGAGCAGATGTCATCACGTTCACCAGCAGTAGCACGGTGCGCCACTTCATGTCCATGAAGCTGCCGCTCCCTGAGGGCTGCCGCATTGCCAGTATCGGCCCGGTGACTACAGCTACTCTTGCTGAATTCGGGCTTAAACCGGATGTTGAGGCTGAAGCTCACACCATTCCCAGCCTGGTAGAAGCTATCCGGAAACTTAAGTAGCGGAGTATGGCGGGCGAAATGCAAATGAATTGCCTTGGGTTGAACTACCGCAGCTGTACGGTTGCGGTGCGTGAGCAATTTGCAGTAGCAAAATCCCGCCTTTCTCAGGTTAATGCAGAGTTGGCTGCCTTGCCGGGGGTGTCTGAATGTGCGTTGTTGTCAACATGCAACCGCACAGAAATCTATTACTGGAGCGATTCTCCGCTGGTGGCATCATATGCGATCCTGGCGTATTTCCTGGGTAACGCTCCAGATGCGGGTACCCGCCGGCGCTTTTTCTACCATTATTGCAATGAAGAAGCGTTGTTTCATCTGGCAGCGGTGGCATCTGGTCTGGATTCCATGGTGGTGGGAGAAACCGAAATTTTCGGCCAGTTGAAGGATGCGTATCGTGTTGCATTGGAAGCCGGTGTAACATCCGGGTATGCAAATCGCACGTTCCAACACATCTTCACTATTGGCAAGAAGGTTCGCAGCTCATCCCGGATTACCAGTGGCCCCACTTCTGTAGGGGCTGCTGCTGTGCAGATGTCTCAGGATATTCTTGGCAACCTTGCCGGTGCAAATGTACTGGTGGTGGGGGCTGGAGAAGTGGCTCGTACCACCGCGCAGAGCCTTCGTTCCCGCGGTGCAGAGAGCATTTTTGTGGCCAATCGTTCTTATGACCGCGCTGTTGAATTAGCCTCTCAGGTGGGTGGTAAGGTGATTCGTTTCACTGAGTGGATTCCTTATTTGGAGAATATAGATATTGTGATTGTTTCCACAGCATCACCTGTGTATGTTGTTTCTCCCCCGGTGCTGGAGCAGGTGCAGGCTGTTCGCAAGCGTCCCTTATTCCTTCTTGACCTTTCTGTTCCTCGCAATGTGGATCCTGCCTGTGGCTTGGTTGATGAGGTCTATGTATACGATATGGATGCCATGGAGCAGGCTACAGCCGAAACTCGTAAACGCCGTGCTGGGGAAATCGCTGCGTGCGAGGAAATGATTCGCGCCTGGATTGCAGAAAATGCTGACCTGCTCCTTAAGCGGGGAAAATATTTCCTTGTTGAATAGTTGGATTTTATCTGATATTTTTTATAGAAATATTGAACACATTTGTCCGTTTTCTAGTCTAGTCAATAACACCGCGAACCGTTATCTGCGTTATGTCCAGAAAATTACACACTTCCGCCCCTGATTCCGAGGAACAACTGGTCGCCCTGCTTGCTACGCTGCGCGTGAATGCCACAGAGGAAGCGGATTTTGAGGGTCGTTTTCTGTGCGAATTTCATGAACGGGTAGCTCGAGAAGCAGTGTGTTGTCCTGCTCGTCGGCATATGTTTACGCATATGCTGCAAATGCTGGAAAATCTTGGTCGCGGGCGTTTGGCATTCGGTGCTTCTGCCATGGGACTTTGTGTTCTTGCTGTTGGTTATGCGATGTACCCGGCCGAGACCGCCGGAGCGGATACCACGGCCAGTGTTGCGGGCGAGAATCACGCATCTCCTTTGGTATTGCCTGTTCTTTCCGATGATTTAGCTGAATGTACAACAATTCGGGTGGAGCCGGCTCACTCAGCTTTTGAAGTGGGAGGTGTAACCATTATCCGGGGACAGCATTCAACAGTTATTGAAGTGCCGAATACTACAGTGATTTCGGTGCCTCAGCGACAGGGAAATTATACTCAGCTTCCTGCTACTTCCGTGCGGTATGCTTTCTAAGTATACTTCCTGCTTGGAAATTATTGCATAGTAGATGCTGTAGAGCTTGATTCTGACTTGCATTGCCGTGGCTGGTCTGGTAGAATGCACGAGCTTATGGAGATTGAATGCAGTAAGTGCCAGAAGAAATTTCATTCAGTTAAGGAGGATGTATACACATGCCCTGATTGTTTGCGGAGTGAGTTTGCCGCAACTGCTGTGCGTCTGGATGCAGAGGAGCATGCAGAACTTGTGGCTGAGTATCAGGCTTCAATGCGCCGCCAGTCTGCCCGCGCTGAGATGATGGGGGGGGTGTACACCTCCGGCCAGGCCTTCAGTGTAGCTGGTAAAATGAGGTTTGCCCTCGGTTTGTCCATATTTCTCATTTGTGGATTCCTCTTTCTTGTGAGTGATAAACGCTCTGGGGTAACGTTTCTGGCTGAGCTGGATATGGAATCCCAGCGTTTGTTCTCAATGATTCTCTGCGTTGTGGCCGCTATTCTAATTGCCACATCATCGCTTCGATTTAAGAAGCTTGTACGTGTATCTGCATGCCTGTTACTGGTGTTGGGGTGGTTCCTTCCCAATATGCTGGCCGCTGCAATCCACGAACGGGAACGCCTGGAGGCCGAGGCTGCAGCTAAAGATCAGTTAGTCTCGGAGGAAAAATCATTGGAATCTACTCCTGATTATCAGGACGGTCCGGTTCTTACTGATGAAGATTTGCAGGTGTTTTACACTTTGCGCACGCCTTCTCACCGTATATGTCATTATGCTGTTTTCATTGATAATCAGGATAGCCGAGTGCGAAGCCTGGTGCGTGATGCATTGAATCGACTCCTTTGTGCTGAGTACACCAGGGCCTATACCCGGGCCAATGGCGCATTGTATGTTTCTACTAATGTGCCTGGTGAACGCCAGAATATTTCCAAGCTGCTATCTCGTTTTGGCACTGTTACCTATGCAGAACCGGCTAAGGGGGTATACGAGGTAAGATTTGATGCAGACCGCGCTAATCTTGTTAGTCAATATCCATCAGAGGTGCTGACCTCTCCCATGAATAATGCATATGTAACAGCAAATCTCAGTGAACTCAGGTGTCTTGACCCTATGCGTGTGAGAATGTCTGCTCGTTCTCTTGCCTCATCGAATGTCAAAGTGTTGCGCCGGGAAATCCGGGATACCCTGGTGGCTGTTTTGCAGGAGAACTGGGCCACGGAGCCGGATACATATACTGCACTGGTTGAAGCTTTGGTAACGTATTGTAATCCTGGTGATAAGGAGGCTGTGCAGGCCTGCTATGCTTATTTCGAAGCGCGTCGCGCGCTGAAGCGTGACATTGCTCAGGAGGTAACGTTCTATCTCATCCGGGAAGTGCCGGATGTCATGGTGAATCCTATCATTGATTTCTGGTGTGAGAATCCGATTGCATGGAATGAGACCTTGAACCGGCTTGGATATCGTGTTCAGACTCCGCTGGTTGAGCGCCTGAATAAAACTTCCAATATCAGACTCATTACTTCCATTCTTAAATACCTGGAGGAGCGTGGAACTGCTGAGGCCCTGCCTGTTGTGGAAACCTTCCTGGAATACCCGGATTCAATTATTCGACATTCCGCCCGCTCTACGATGAAGACCATACAGTCTCGGGCTCACTAATATATTAACTAGACTTCTCAACTACTATGTCTGCCAGACTTATCAAGCTTTTAACCGCTTCGTTCCTGTTTTTCTGTTTGGGTATTGCTTTGTTTCCTGTTTTCTTCCCCACCAAGGTAGAGAAGAAAACGACAAATATACATCAAGGTTCTTCAATTGTCCGAGAAACAAAGGTTGACGATTGGAGCCGGGATGACGAATCTGTAGATGATTCGGATTCTGAATGGGTAGAGGATACGGAAGATACCACGGTTCCGGAGCGTCGAATTGTTCGTCAGGATGATGAGACATTTAATGAGGATGATGTCCCGTTGGATGCAAAGCAGAATGTTGTACCGGCGGCACGAGTAAATGCGCAGTTTTCTTCAATTATGGCTGCTGTGCGCAGACTTATTGAAACGCTCGAGAAACAGGAAGGCGACAATTTTATTGGTGAAGATCTCAATGCAGATGCGTGGGGTGATCCTGAGAAAATCTATTTTACTCTGGCCGAAAAGATTGTCGGTAAATTGGGTAAGATGGATGATGAAGCAATCATCAAATACATGAGTGCCCCGGAAAATCGTCTGGATCTGGCTCGTGCCACCCTTATTCGAAAGGCCGGTTCTCAGGGGGTGCGTAGTGTGAGTGTACGCCCGAAGGGCAAGGCTATGTTGCATGCTCTTACTTCTGATCTGAACTGGATGACCAACCTCTTGTACTCTGGTCCGACTAAGAATCTCGAGACGGCTCTTTGCTACCTCGAAACAATATATGGACTTGTGGGTGAGGAGGAACTTAAGGTTCCGGCTACGCGTCGAATTGCAACAACTACAGCACTGGAGTTTGCCCGCGAAGGTTGGAATGAGAAGGACATGCTCAGCCGCTTCAAATACTATAACGATAGTTGGAAGGAAGGTAAACTGAACTCTCATTTCGATAATCTCCAATATTGGGAAACCCGATTTGTAACTGGGTGTAAGCAGCCAAGTGATGGTGCTGGTAACTGGGGTAGCGCTCGTAATCTTGCATGGCATCGTGATAATGTTCGCCTGCCTATGGAACAGTATCTCGGGGCAGAGTGTCAGTTGGAGTATCGTCTTCGAAATGTTGCTGGCGACTCTGTGTTCTCTGCTGAATATCTTGCCCCTATCTGGAAGTATGTGAATTTTACAACCGGCTGGGCATACCGTGAGATTGGTGGCGTTTGTGGTGCCTTGTCCCATTATGCTACATTCAGTGCTCTGGCTGCGGGGTTGCCTGCATCCACCATGGGAGAACCGGGCCATTGTGCTTACGCCATGCGTATCGGCAACGAATGGAAGCGCGGAAATTCCATTTATTGGCAGCATGGCTTGCACAAGACATTCTGGGGTGAACCTGAATGGGGCTTCCTTTACCTGACTCAGAAACTATACGAAGACCGCTTCAGAACATGTGCTGCGGATCAGCTGGTCGCCATGGCTGACCTGCTTACAGCCCGCCGAAAGATGAAGTCTGCCTTCAGCTGTTATGAAGTTGCAGTGAAGGCGCAGCCGAACAACTGGCCTGCATTGAAGCGTTATGCTGCTTATCTGAAACTCAAGGCTCCGACCGATCTCTCAAAGTGGATGACTCTGCATGATGCTGTGATGGATGGCATGGGTAAGGAGCATTACCATGCCGCTGCCACAATGCAATCTCGCTATGTGTATCCCATGCTTGCACCTCTCATCAAGGATCGCGGCAAGCTGAACAAGATGTATTCCGGCCTTTTCAACCATTTCAAGGATTGGGGTGCTAATCGCTGGGATATTGCACCGGTTCTCGACGCTCAGATTGCCACATGCCAGACTGATGATGAGAAAGCTGCTTATCTTCGTGAGGTGTTGCGTGTGCTTATGCGCCGCCCTGACTATTCAGGAGCTGTGCTGACCTGGGGGCTTGGCTACATTGCCAGAATGCCTGAGGGGGATGGTAAGATTCAGGAGGATTTCACCAATATGCTCGTGCAGGCTATGAGCCGTGCCGGGACTTCCAGCAAGCAGATAGATGAAACATGGGCAACTCTGGGCGAGGCTATTCATGCCGCAGCCAAGAATAAGGAGCGTCGCACATTCCAGGCCATTGGTCGCCTTGCATACAGGAAGTGCAAGAAGCGTTTCCCCAAGAAGGGGCCGCGTATCAAGGGCTTCTCCGGTGTTGTTGTATCTGCTTCGGCATGGATTGATACGGCAACTACGATCGGTGACATGTCCCAGTGTTGCTTGCATTGGGGGGTACTGCAACGCCACGGTGGTGCCATGCCTGGCAAGTTTGAGGGTAAGGCCGGCCTGACTGTCGGGCTGGAGAAGAAGTGTGACCTGAACGGCGTGCTTTGTCTTAGTTCGGAGCAGTCCCTTAAGAAGGATCGCCCTTTCTATATTGAGGTGTCGGATGATGGCCAGAACTGGACACGAGTGCGTCCCAATGGCGTAATCAACGGTAACGAAATTCGCTTCAACCTGAAGGGTAGTGAGGCTTCCGGCAAGTTTGTGCGCATGCTGCGCGAGGGCGATAAATATGAACCTGGTATTACAGGGTTTTATGTATATGGTAAGCCCCAGAGAAACCAATAACAGGATGTGAAAATGATAAAAACTTTCTTCAGAATAATGGTGTTGGGGTTGATGTTTTCTGCCCCGATGCAGGCTGCAACGGCCCGTACATATCCGGATGCTCTTGACAAGGCCGGCAAGAATCCTGTCGTTATTTTCATATACGGTGCAAATTACGATAAGGTTAGTGAGAAGGCATATGAAATTTTCGTTAAGAAGAACAAGATTATGCCTTTTGTTAATCAGGCGGTTTTTCTTGAGATGCCTGTATACCAGATGCCTTCTGAGCGAGAGAAGAAGGATATGGAGAAGCGCCTGGGTAACAAGCGCTTGCCTCGTGGTATATGGAGTTATCCGTGTTTGGCAGTTGTTGATGCGGCAGGTAATCTCCGTGGCGTCGTACAGTCACCCGATGAGATGAAGGATCCTGAATCCGCCTTGGCATCCTTGAAGGTGATGTTAAAAAATTTCTATGCTCAGGAGAAGTTGCTGGAGAAAGCACGCAAGGCCAAGGGTGAAAAACGTGCTGGTTTGTTGCTTGCTGCGTCTGATATTGACTTGCGCCTGCCCAGCGGTTTATTGAGCAAGGCGGAGAAGAAGGATCTGGGCAATGGCACCGGCATGGGTAATCGTATAGAGTTTGATCCCCTTAGCGTGGTAGAGGCTCTGCAGACTAAGAGCTACGATGAGGCAAACGCCTATATTCGACAGATGATGGCGGAAGGTGGGTATTCCAAGCTGCAGCGTCAAATGATGATGGCTGCTTATGCCGGGCATCTGCGTCGAGGTGGAGAAGGTCGCAAGCCTGCTTCTAAGGAATTGTTGCGTGCTCTCTATACAGAAATGCGAAATATTGACCCGAAGTCTACATATGGCGCGTATGCTGAGGGGGCTCTTGTTATCTGGGTTGAGGGAGGCACATTGACCGATCAGCCGATTCCCACTGAGATTAACCGTATTGATAACCGCACGGATGATGACGGTAACAATTCTGGCGGAGGGACGGTGATTTCCTCCTCTGATGATGATGTCCCGACCACAGATGCGGACGGTGACATGGAGCAGGATGATAGCGATTTCGAATAAGGATACGCTCGGGGGGACTATCTGACACGAACAGGAGCGCCCTCAATCGATAATAGACTTGAATTTCATGGCCGGTGGGTGTAACCTCCCACCGGCTCATTTTTTTTCCTGTTATGACTGGTTATTTCGTCTTCTTTCTGTGCCTGGCATTACTTGCACTGGGATACGTGTTTTACGGGCGTTTTGCACAACGCGTGTATGGCCTGGAGGAAAATAAGCCCATGCCTTGTGTCAGTATGCCCGATGGCGTGGATTATGTTCCGCTGCCGACCTGGCGTGTGTTTTTGATTCAGCTTTTGAATATTGCTGGCCTTGGGCCGGTAGTGGGAGCTGTGTCTGGCTGCTTGTTTGGCCCGGTTGCGCTACTCTGGATTGTGTTTGGTTGCATTCTGGTTGGTGCTCTGCATGATTTTCTGGCCGCGGCTATGTCTGCTGAGCGCGGTGGCGCTAATCTGCCGGAGTTGGTCGGGGAGAATCTGGGTGAGTCGGCGCGTCATATCATGCGTCTGACCTGCATATTCCTTCTTCTTATGGTCGGCGTGGTCTTTACCATACTGCCTGCCGGTATGTTGCATGGAATATGGGGTGGGCTCAGCAACATGCAGTGGGGATTTGTGATTCTCGCCTATTATTTCCTGGCCACAGTACTTCCTATTGGTGCTATTATTGGCCGGATTTACCCTGTTTTTGGTGCTGTGTTTCTGTTTATGGCTCTTGGACTGGCGGTTACTCTGCCCATGAGCGGGCACCCCATTCTGCCAAATCTGGCAGTATTTACCAATGTGCACCCGATGGGGGCTTCTGTATGGCCCATGCTGTTTGTCACGATTGCCTGCGGTGCGATATCCGGTTTTCACGCCACGCAGAGCCCTATGATGGTGCGATGCCTCCGCAAGCGGTCTAACTTGCGCCTCGCTTTTTATGGTGCCATGGTGGTGGAAGGTATGGTTGCCCTGGTCTGGGCCGTTATGGGGCTTACTCTTCGTGATGTGCTTATATCCGAAAATCAGACCATGGAACAGCTTATTACCGCAAATCCGGCTGCGGCGGTTCGTTTTGCATGTATGTATTTGCTGGGGGAAACCGGTGGTATGGTGGCAGTGTTGGGAGTAGTGGTGTTGGCCATTACCAGCGGCGATACCGCCATGCGCTCCTGCCGCCTCATGTTGGCAGATGTGCTGCACCTGAAGCAGCATAAACCGCTCGCCCGTATTGCTTTGGCCGTGCCGCTTTTCCTGCTGGTTATCTTCGTGTCGCAGTTGGATTTCAGTGCTATCTGGCGTTATTTCGGCTGGGCTAATCAGGCGCTCGCATGTATCACTCTCTGGGCTATATCTGCTTACTTGCGCGATCACCGGAGAAAATATTTTATCACATGGATTCCTGCGTTATTCATGACTATGGTGTGCATAACCTTTTTCTTTTATGCACCGGAATGCGGTATCAACCTTCCGTTGTGGATTGCCACCGGTATTGCAGTTCTGGGTACAGCTCTGTGTATGGTCTTGTTTGAACGCCGCGTTTCGCGAGTGGAGTCATATTCAGGAGAGTAGCATTTGCCGCTTGCAAAATTGCGGTTTTTCTGCTACAGTGTGCATAGCTTAAGCATGGAGAATCTCGACGAGTACCAGAACACAAGAAAGGCTGCTGCAGACCGGCGTCGCAAGCGCCGTGCTGCCAAGGAGAAACCGGTTATCCACCGTAGCTCCGGCAGCTGGTGGAAGCGTGTGTTTGTGCGTGTCTGTATTGTTGTTTCGGTGGCACTTATTACTCTTTCTCTTATTGGCTACGCATTATTCACCTCAGTTACGGCGAAGTACCAGAAATGGGCTGAGGAATTTAATCTCGAGGATATCAATAACCTGGATCATCCCTGCATTATATTCGACCGTAATGGCGAGGAAATCGGCCGTATATATGATGAAAATCGCAGTTATGTGACATATGATCAGATTTCGCGTGCTATGGTGGATGCTCTGGTGGCTCAGGAAGATAAGAATTTCTGGGAGCATAATGGATTTGATCCGGTGGGCATTATACGTGCTATCAAGGAAGCCCTGGCCGCTGGTGGTCAGGCAAATCAGGGTGCTTCCACCATCACTCAGCAGCTTGCCCGAAATGCGTATGACCTGGAGCAGCGCACTGCAGCCCGAGGCGGTAGCCGCTATGAACGCAAGGTGGTCGAAATCTTCCTTGCCATGCGTATAGAGAAGAAGTACGATAAACAGCAAATCATTGAGTTTTACATTAACCGCGTATATTTTGGTCGCGGGTTCTATGGTATTCGCGCTGCTTCTCTGGGATACTTCGGTAAGGAGCCTGCAGAGCTGACCGTGCGAGAGGCAGCCAGTATTGCTGCTCTTATCAAGAATCCGGAAAATTACAACCCGCTTCGCAATGCAAAGCTGAACTGGAAATGGCGCAATGATGTGATTGATCGTATGGAGCGTGCCGGTATGCTGACCGCCGGTGAAGCTGCTCGCCAGAAGGAGACGGAGCTTGGCCTGAATCCCAAGCCTATCAAACGCAATACTTCATTTCTGCATGCTCTGGTGCAGCAGCAGGCTATCAG